>DASQGA010000050.1:0-1821 GCA_035632855.1 Gaiellaceae bacterium
CATCCAGCGGAGCGGCAAGCCGCTCGTGGCGGCGTCCGAAGCGAGAATGTGGACCGCGAACCAGGCTGCCCGCTCCCATCCGTAGGCGGGGACGACGAAGACGGGGTCGGCGGTGACAGCCATGGCCGCGCCGGGCGCGAGGCGGACGATTCCGGCGTCCACGCCGTGCTGGGGCGGAACGAGGACGTCGGGATCCCGCCTCCCGAGGCGGGTGAGGATCGTCTCGGCGAAGACCTCGGCACCCAGCTTGCCCACGGCCGGGCGGGTTTGCTCACGCGGAGGTGGCAAGCCGCTCACTCCTCAGCGCCCGATCCGGCGCAGGACGCGGAGCACGCCGCCGAGCAAGGCGACCGCGTCCATCGGGCGTGTGAAAAAACGCCGCCCGTTCCCGCGCGGAGCCCGGGACGGGCGGAGGCGTCGCGCGGATCGGCAAGACGGTAGGCCTCGCTCTGGATGCCGGCGCGCGGATCGCCTTCACGGTCGAGCGCGTGGACGTCCCCTTGCTGCTTCGCAGCACGTGCGTCTCCCCTGTGCCACCAGCGCCCGAGCGCTCCGCGTTTGGTCATCCCCGGCTCAGCGTCCCCTGCGCCTTCGCCTCCGCGACCTCGTCCGCGGCCGCAAACGCGGCGCCGGCGTCCTTCATCTCTTCGACCGCACGCCCAGAGTCGCCGGGGTTCGCGTCGACGCCGCCGATCGCGTCCTCGATCACGATGACGTCAAGACCGAGGCCCCGGGCATCGAGGACGGTGTTCTTGACGCAGTAGTCCGTGGCGAGCCCGCCGACGTAGAGCCGGTCGACACCGCGCTCACGGAGGATGTCCGCCAGCTCGGTGTCCTGGAAGCCCGAGTAGCCCTGGCTGTTCCGGTCTTGGCCCTTGTCGATCACGACGTCCATCTTGGCCCGCTCGAGGGCGGGGTGGAGCTCGGCTCCGGGCGTTCCCCGCACGCAGTGCACCGGCCAGATCGACGGCGGATCGGTGCCGCGCCAGCGGTCGGGGTCGACCTCCACGCCCTCGAAGGAGCCGTGATCGGGCGGATGCCAGTCGCGCGTCGCGAGGACGAGGTCGAAGTCGTCGAGGAGGCGGTTGAGGGGCTCGGCGATCCGGTCGCCCTCGGGCACGGGGAGGGCGCCGCCCGGAGTGAAGTCGTTCTGAAAATCGACGATCACAAGCGCATCCATGCCGGAATCACGGCTCGCGCTCACGCACGCCCTCGTACGGCCGACGGAAGAGCCGGTAGCCGCTCACGAGCGAGACGAGAAACAGGAGAGCCGGGATCGCAAGGAGGGCGAAGTGCCACGTGAAGTCCACTCTGGAAGCGACGATGAAGAGAGCGAGAAGTGTGAGAAGACTGAGTGCGAACGAGCCGAGAACGACCGCGTAGAGCGGACGGTCAACTGGCCCCGCCGCATCTGGTGTAGTGCTGGGGCGAAGTTCCGCCGGTAGCTCCGTCACGCGATGGGCTTCCGCGTCCTCGGCCTCGACCCCCTTCTTCGGATCGAGCTCGAGCGTCTCTTCGATCGCCTCTTTCGCAAGAGCCAGACGGACCGTGAGAGCGCTATGGTCAACGCGCTCGATGTCGTCCCAGGGAACTGCGCGCAGATCATGGGTTAGCGGCGGCGTGCCCCGCTCCACGGCGACATAGAGGTCACCTCTCCGCTCGAGGACGGTCACCACCTTGCCGACCGGCTCCCCGGACGCTTCCTCGACGACGTACTCCTCGAGCGCTACCGAACCTGTTCCGGCTCCGGGAACCTCGTAGGTCCAAGATGCCTTTGCCACATCGAATCGGGTACCCCCGGGCGCCGGAGTTCAATCAAGT
>DASQGA010000051.1:0-17410 GCA_035632855.1 Gaiellaceae bacterium
AGCACCATGGCGGCGGCGAAGGATATTGCGCGCCAGCGCGTCGTCCCGCTCCGCATCGAGGCGACCACGTAGGCGGTCGAGAGGAGACACACCGCGGCTACCTCGTCCCAGGCCGGTTCCCAGCTCGTGGCCGAGGGCTCCACAGGGCAACCGTAGTGGAGGCAGCCACGACGCCAACGGTCAGACGGCTAGTAGGATGGCCACGCCCCAGGGCACGCGGGAGTAGCTCAGTTGGCTAGAGCGTCAGCCTTCCAAGCTGAGGGTCGCGGGTTCGAGTCCCGTCTCCCGCTTTTGTCGACCGCATGGCGTACAGCTCCGCCTCGATAGAAGAGCTCGGAGACGGCGTCTTCCGCAAGGTTCGCCGGGCACTGGGCGTGACGGCGTTCGGCGTCAACGCCATGGTGCTGCCACCGGGCACCGAGTGGTTCGAGCACTACCACGAGCATCAGGACGAGCTCTACTTCGTTCACGCCGGCGAGGCGGGATTCGAGGTCGACGAGGAGCGCTTCGAGCTCGGGTCAGGAGGCCTCGTCCACGTCGAATCGACAACCCCGCGCGCTTCTGGAACGCTGGCGCCGGCGACCTCGTCTTGCTCGTGGTCGGAGGCAAGGACGGCTACGTCGTGCGGGACGGGAAGATGGTCGATCCCGCGGACGAGGACCGGCGGCGCGCCTTCAGCGCGGGCGACCTCGGGGCGATCCGGGCGCGACGTCCCTAACGAACGACCTCCGCTCGGACCCCGGGGTGGAGGGAGCACCAGTCGTGGAGTGTTTGGACGATGGCGACCCGGTCGGCAGCTTCGTCGACCTGATCGCTCAGCGGACGCAAGATGCGCACCTCGACCGTGTCTGGGGCGAGCCGGTGGCTCGCCACGTCAAGCCGCTCGAGGAAGCCCACGAGGTCGGGGAGGAGCCTCAGTTCATCGATCTGGACCTTCATGTCGGATCCTTTCGGTTGCCCGTCCGGAAAGCGTTACGCCCGCACCGGACGAATCCTCCAGATGGTTCGACCATCTTGGTTCGGTAGAACCTGCACATGGAGATCCGCCCCGCCTTCGAGACAGACCTAGCGGCTGCCCATGCGGTTTTTCGGCGCTCCATCGAAGAGCTCTACGCACGGCATCGATTCGAGCCCCCGCGGCCGCCGCAGGACGTCTTCGTTCGCCAGCACGCGCATTTGCTGAAGCACGATGCCGGCCGCTTCTGGGTGGCGACCGCGGAGGAGCGGTTGGTTGGCTTCGCGGCCGCATTCGTGCGGGAGGACACCTGGTTTCTCTCGGCCCTCTTCGTCTCCCCGGAGCACCAGGCCCAAGGGGTGGGAAGGCAGCTTCTCGCGCGCGTGTGGGGCGGCTCGAAGATACGGCGGCGGATCGCGATCGTCGACGCCATCCAGCCGGTCTCGACCGGGCTCTACTCACTCGCAGGGTTGCTTCCAGTCACCCCGCTCATGAGCCTCGCCGGCGAGCCCCGCACCGGACCGGGCCATGGGCTCGATCCCGGGAGGCTCGACGACGCAGCCCTGGCCGAGCTCGACCGAGCTGCCTATGGCTTCGACCGCGCTCCCGAGCACGCGTTCTGGCGTGCCGAGGCGCGTGGGACGCTCTGGCAGGCTGCAGGTGAACCGGTCGCCTATTCCTATCGGTGGCCGGGCGGACGCCTAGGGCCCGTCGCAGGTCGAACGCCTGAAGCCTGCGGGCGCGCTCTCGAGGCGGAGCTCGAGCGCGCGCAGGGACGATTCGTGAGCCTGGTCGTGCCCGCCTCGGCCCGCCCTGCGCTCTCGGCGGCACTTGGTGCGGGCCTCCGCTACAGGGACCCGCCCGGGCTCATCCTTTCGACGGACCCGGCGGGCCCCGACTCGCTCGTCCCGCACGGGTACTCGCTCTTCTGACTTTGGCGTCCGGTCTCCCCTGGACACTACGCGGATGGCCGCGCCCGAAGAGCGGGTCGTTTCGTTTCGCCCACGGACGATCCTGGTCGTTCTCGGGGTCGCGCTGCTCGTCTTCGTGGTGCTGGCGCTCGTCTACTTCGCCTTCCGGGTCATCACGTGGATCCTCATCGCGGCGTTCCTCGCGGCCGCGCTCAACCCGGCGGTGGAGTTCTTCGAGCGGCGCGGGCTTGGGCGGGGGTTGTCGTCGGGAATCGTCTTCTTGCTCGCGCTCCTTTCGATTACCGGGCTCGGCTTTCTCCTCATCCCGCCGCTCGTCGACCAGGTGCGCGAGTTCATCGATGCTCTTCCAGGGATCGTCGCCGATCTGACGGCGGGTCGCGGGCCACTCGGGTTCCTCGAGCGCGACTACCAGGTCGTCGAGCGCCTCCAGGAGGCGATCGACAAGGCCGGCACGGGCGGCGTCACCGGCCTGACAGGACCTGCCGTCGAGATCCTGGCGCGAATTCTGACGGGAGTGGTCGGAGCGCTGACCATCGCCTTTCTGACCTTCTTCATGCTCCTCGAGGGCCCGCATACGGTGGATCACGCCCTGGGGCTCGTGTCGGAGCGCATGCGTCCTCGCTGGGAGCGGGTCAGCGGCAACATCTACCGGACGATCGGCGGCTATGTGTCGGGGAACCTCCTCATCAGCCTCATCGCCGGCGTCGTGACCACGATCGTTCTCCTGGCGGTCGGGTCGGGCTACGCGATCGCGCTCGGCCTCGTGGTCGCGGTCCTCGACCTGATCCCGCTCGCCGGCGCGACCATCGCCGCCGTGCTCGTGTCCGCGGTGATCTTCGTTGAGCAGGGCGTCGTGCGCGGGATCATCGTCGTCGTGTTCTTCGTCCTCTACCAACAGCTTGAGAACCACGTGCTGCAGCCCGTGATCTATGGGCGGACCGTCCAGCTCTCGCCACTCGCCGTCCTCGTCGCGGTGCTCATCGGCGCGGAGCTCGCCGGAGTCCTCGGGGCGCTGATGGCGATTCCCGTGGCAGGCTCGGTCCAGGCGATCGTCAGAGAGCTCCTGCATGCGCGCAGGGAAGGTGTGATCGAGACGCCGCCTGGTACTGCTCTCCCCGCTCCGACCGACTCGGGCTAAGAGGCTAGGAGGGAGGGCCTGGCGAAACGAGCGCGCTGGCCGTCGGCCGCGCTGCTCGCCCCGAGGCGGCGTCCTCAGTCGCACCGATAGCGCTGCTATCGGCACTCCCTGCGTCCTTGCCTCGGAACGACCATCGCACCCCGACGACGAGCGGCGTTCCACCAATCCCTCCTAGTCGAACGACTCGACGCCGGACGTCCCGTCGAGCAACCGATCGTGGCGCGGCAGACGGTCGAAGCCGGCCCCGCCGTTCACGTGGTCGTGCGCGCCGTCGTAGCTGTAGAGGACGTCGTTCCCTTCCCCGCCGAGAAAAACGTCCCGGCCGGCGTCACCCTGGATCACGTCGGCTCCGCGACCGCCGCGAACGATGTCTGCGCCCGAGTTCCCCGCCAGCATGTCCGCGCCTCCGAGGCCGCAGATCACATCGGCCCTGGGCGTGCCCAGAATCCGGTCGGGCCCTGCGGTGCCCACGATCGTGCAGGTTTTTGACCAGACGTTCGCAGGTCGATGGCCGTTGGCGACCAGAGGGAGAGCCGCGACTACGAGCGCGGTTGCGAAGAACGTGAGCCCGGCGAGCAGAAATCGGAGTGAGATGATTGGCCTCCCGAAAACGATTGCCGCAGCCGTCCCTCTCATGGTGGGCCGCCAGCGCTCTGCCGGAAATCCCCCGAACGAGTGCGGCGCCAGAACGGGTTAACCTCCAAGCTCGAACCCGGGAACGGACAGAGGCGGGCCCTACGCCGGCTCCCTCGTCCCCCTTAGGCGTTTGCGGGAGGAACGGACGGGAAGGACGTTGCTGTATGGATCAGGCGCATCCTGCTCATGTGGCTCGCCAAGCGGGCCTGGCGCCTCGTCAAGCGGACGCGTGCGCGCCGTGCGGCACGCGCTAGCGCGAAAGCCTAGCCGGACCCTCCTTCTGAGCTCTCCGGCATCTGTTCAGTGCCCGATGCGCGCAGTCAGATCCTGCACGAGATTGTAGACGTCCCGCTTCTCACGGATCAGCCGGGCGATCTTCGACGTCGCGTACATCACGGTCGTATGGTCGCGCCCGCCGAACTCCTTGCCGATCTTCGGCAGCGAGCTGTCCGTCAGCTCGCGGCAGAGGTACATCGCGACATGACGGGGATAGGAGATCGGCCGCGAGCGCTCGTGGCCGGTCAGCTCCTGCACCGAGATGTCGAAGCGCTTGCTCACCGCCTCCTGGATCCGCTCGATCGAGATGTCCGCCGCCTCGCCCTCGGGGAAGACGTTCCTCAGCACCTCCTGGGCAAGCTCGCTCGTCATCGGGCGCTCGGTCAGCGATGAGAACGCAACCACACGTGTGAGCGCACCCTCGAGCGCACGGATGTTCGTTGAGATGCGGCTTGCGATGAAGGTCAGCAACTCCGGGTCGGCGACGTAGATGTTGTCCGTGCTCACCTTCTTGCGCAGGATCGCGATTCGCGTCTCGAGGTCGGGTGGCTGGATGTCCGTGAGCAGGCCCCACTCGAAGCGGGAGCGGAGGCGTGCCTCCAGGGTGGAGAGCTGGCGCGGAGGTCGGTCAGACGAGATGACGATCTGGCTGCCTGACCCGTGCAGGCTGTTGAACGTGTGGAAGAACTCCTCCTGGGTGCGCTCCCTGCCCTCGAAGAACTGGATGTCGTCGATCAGGAGCACGTCGTAGTTGCGGTAGCGCCGCTTGAAGCCTTCGAGCAGCTTGTCGCGCAGCGAGTTGATGAAGTCGTTCATGAACGTCTCGCTCGTCACGTAGTGGACCGAGAGCCCGCGCGAGTGCTCCCCGACGTAGTGGGCAATCGCGTGCAGCAGGTGCGACTTCCCGAGACCGGTGTCGCCGTAGATGAACAGCGGGTTGTACGCTCGCGCCGGCGCCTCGGCGACGGCGAGCGCGGCCGCCCCGGCGAAGCGGTTCGATGAGCCGATCACGAAGGAATCGAACGTGTACTTCGGAGTCACGCCCGAGTCGTCCGTACCGTCCGAAGCCGCTTGGTCGGTGGCGGCCGGGGCAGGCTCCTCAGGTGCCTCGACCGTGAGCTGGACGTGGCGCTCCTGGCCGATGGTATCGCGCACCGCCGCGTCCATCAGGCCGAGGAAGTGGCTCTCGATCCAGCCCCGCACGAACTCGTTCTGAACCGAGACGACTAACGCGCCGTCGGTGAGCTCCAGTGGCCGGGCGGCACTGAAGAAAGTGCGAAAAGTCGTCTCGCTGACCGTGTGCCTGAGGCGCGCGGAAACCTCGGTCCACAGAACCTCTGCACTCGACTCGATCGAACCTTCGCGGCTGCCCACAGGCCCCCATGGGGATTATCAGACGGGCGATCATAGTCACGCAATGACCCTTCCTCAAGGTGTCTTGGCGCAGAGTTTGTCGAGGACATCGCAATTTCCAGGATTCCCTGCTCAGGAATTTCCCGTTCCCGCCTCGTGGGTCTCTTATCCACAGCGCTCCTCCGAAGCTGTGGACAAGTTATGTGGAAAACTTTCAGCTTTGCAGAGGAAAATGCCGCTCCTCCATTCCTGGAGTGCTGTTGATAATGAACGCAGGGGAGAACCCCGACTCTGCCCCTCTTCCAGGCGAGCGGAGGTCGAGCCCGCGAGCTATCATCCGGGTCCTGAACGAGCCGCGCATGTGGCCGGAGGGAGAGATGGCCAAAACAGATGGAGCGCCGAGCGGGATCCGAGTTCCCCGGCGCCGCCTTCGACATGGTGGCGGTGGCTGCGTCTGCCGGCGGGCTGAAGGCGTTGACCGCGGTACTGTCTCCCTTGCCGCCGGACCTCCCAGCTGCCATTGTCATCGTGCAGCACCTCGACCCTCGGCACCGCAGCCTCATGGCCCAGATCCTCGATCGCTGCACGGCGTTAGACGTCAGGCAGGTGGAGGACGGGGATGTGTTGTGCCCAGGAACCGCGTTCATCGCTCCCCCGGACAATCATGTGCTGGTCAACCCGAACGGCGTTCTCTCGCTCTCGAAGTCTGAACCGGTGCACTTCGTCCGACCTTCGGCTGACCTCTTGTTCGAGTCGGCTGCCGCGAGCTACCGGGATCGGACGATCGCTGTGGTTCTGACTGGGTCGGGCAGCGACGGCTCCCTGGGAGTGGAGGCCGTGAAGACGATGGGAGGCACCGTCATCGCACAAGATGAAGCCACTTCCGAGTTCCACGACATGCCGAGCGCTGCCGTTCGCACCGGCAGGGTCGACTTCGTCCTCCCGCTGAACGAAATCCCCGCCGCTCTCGTGTCCTTGATCCGAGGAGAAACCGGATGAGCGAAGCGATCATCGAACACGACGTCCTCGCGCTTCTCGACTACCTCAAGAAGAGCCGTGGTTTTGATTTCACCGGCTATAAGCGAGCCAGCCTTCTACGCCGGTTCGACAAACGGATTCAGACGTTAGGCATGACAACCTACGCCGAATACACGGACTACCTGGAAGTGCATCCGGAAGAGTTTAGTCAGCTCTTCAACACGATCCTGATCAACGTTACCCGCTTCTTCCGTGATCCAGCTGCCTGGGACTACCTGGCCGCCGAGATCGTTCCGCAGATCGTCGAGCGAAAGGAGCCGGGCGAATCCTTGCGGATCTGGTCCGCCGGATGCGCGTCGGGGGAGGAACCCTACACACTGGCAATGGTTCTGGCCGAGTCCCTGGGGGTGCAGCAGCTTTCCGAGCGAGTGAAGATCTACGCCACGGATGTGGACGAGGACGCCCTCAATCGGGCCCGCCAGGGCACCTATAGCGCCGCGGAGATCGAGGATGTTCCGAAGGCGCTTCGAGACAAGTACCTCGACCGTGCGGCTAAACAATATGTCCTTCACAAGAACCTGCGCGGCTCTGTGATCTTCGGTCGCCACGACCTGGTTCAGGATGCGCCCATTTCGCACCTGGATTTGCTGGTGTGCCGCAACACCTTGATTTATTTCAACGCCGAGACCCAATCAAGAATTCTGTCTCGTTTTCGCTTCTCTATTAATCAAAGCGGGTTTTTGTTTCTTGGCAAGTCGGAAACATTGCTGGCTCGCACGGACGTCTTCACCGCGGTTGCGCCAAAGCAGCGTGTTTTCACCAGCGTCGCGAAGGTCCGGCGCCGCCACCCTGACCTGCCGACCATCCAGCCGAGCGCCGAAGAGCCGATCGTCCCGCTGGCCGCCGAGCTGGCCGCCGAAGTCGTCCGCGACGCGGCGTTTGAGACTGCTCACGTCGGCCAGCTCGTCGTGGATCTCGAGGGGTTCCTCGTGGCGGCCAACCACGAGGTCCGCGCGCTCTTCGGTCTGAGCCCCGAGGATCTGGGCCGTACGCTGCAGGATCTGGACCTCGACTACTACAAGCCGTTGCGCGAGTTGCGCTCTCAGATCGAGCGGGCCTATGCCGGGCGCAGTCCCTCGGCCTCGACGGAGATCGAGTGGCCCACCGCCGCCGGCGAGGCCCGCTTCATTGACGTTCAGGTCATGCCCGTGATGGCGGAAAGCGGCGACCCTCTGGGCGTGAGCCTCACGTTCGCCGACGTGACTCGCTACCACGGCGTGCAGGCGGAACTCGAACGTTCGAAGGGGGAGCTGGAGACGGCGTACGAAGAGCTCCAGTCGTCGAACGAGGAGCTGGAGACCACCAACGAAGAGATGCTGTCGTCGAACGAGGAGCTCGAGACCACCAACGAGGAGCTCCAGTCGTCGAACGAGGAGCTCGAGACCATCAACGAGGAGCTCCAGTCGACGAACGAGGAGCTGCACACGATCAACGCGCAATTCCATCAGCGCGAGCGGGAGCTCATCGCGGCCACCGCCTTTTCGGAGGCCATCCTGGCGAACATACCTGCCGGGGTGATCGTCGTTGACAAAGACCTGAAGGTTGAGATGTGGAGCAGCCGGGCGCAGGATCTGTGGGGCGCCCGAGCCGATGAGGTCGAAGGGCGGAACCTTCTCACCCTGGACATCGGCCTACCTGTGGAGCTACTGAGAGAGTGCATAGGAGCCTGCCTGGCGGGGCAGTCAGCTTTCGGAGAACTGGCGCTGGATGCGGTGAACCGGCGAGGCAAGGCCATCCTGTGCAAGATCAGCTGCACTCCGCTAGAGGGTCCGCCAGGGGATATTCGCGGGGTGATCCTCTTTATGGAGGCAGAAGGCGACGTCGGGTCTTCACGAGCACGGGGGCCGTCCGCAATGGAAGAAGATCTAGCGCCGAAATCGAGACAGTCGTCTGAACGATAGTGGTCCGCCGGCTGCACACGACGATCGTGCCGCCGAGCTAGACCGCCGGACGCGCCTGGCAGGATTCGAACCTGCGACCCGCGGATTAGAAGTCCGCTGCTCTGTCCTCTGAGCTACAGGCGCCCGGGCGGAAACTAGCACTCCGCTACGATTGCTCCCGGCGCGGTGGTCGTAGCTCAGTTGGTAGAGCCCCGGGTTGTGGTCCCGGCTGTCGCGGGTTCGAGTCCCGTCGGCCACCCCTCGCAGCCCGGCCCATTAGGCCGGAATCGGCCTGCCCCGGAGCCGCCGGATCTGGAGGGCGTGGGCGACGTCGGTCACCGAGAGGAGCCCGACGAGCCTGTCGCCGTCGAGGACGAGTGCCCTGTTGACGTCGCCACCCGAGAGCTCCCCGGCCGCGTCGATGAGGTCGTCGGTCTCCCTGACGACGGGCACACGCTCGCGCGGCACCATGCAGTCCCGGACCAGCCGCGTGTCCCACTCGCGGCGTGGAACCTCGGCCACGCACCGGAAGGGGAGAAGTCCCGCAGCACGACCGTCCTCGAGGACGGGATAGGTCGTGTAACGGCGTTGTGACACGACTTCGTCCATGAAGTCGCCGAGCGTCATGTCCGGCCGGGCGGTCACCGGGTCGCGCACCATGAGGTCACGCACGCGGAGGCCTGAAAGCGCCTGACGGGCGAGCAGGTAGCGGTCCTCGGCGCCGGCGGCCTGGAGGAGGAACCAGCCGATGAAGGCGAGCCAGGCGCCGCTGAAAGCGCCCTGGAAGATCAGGAAGCCGAGACCGACGGCGATGAAGAGGTAGCCGAAGGCCCGACCGACCCAGGCCGAGATGAGCGTCGCCCAGGCGAAATCGTTCCGCGCCGCCCAGAGGGCCGATCGAAGCACTCGTCCACCGTCGAGCGGAAGCGCAGGGAGAAGGTTGAAGACGAGGAGCGTCAGGTTGATGTAGCCGAGCCAGGCGGCGACGCCGTCCACCGCCTCAGGCGCAGGCGCGAGCCAGGCGAAGAGCACGAAGAGACCGCCGACCGCGAGGGAGACGACCGGCCCGGCGATCGCAATCCGAAACTCAGCGCCCGCACTCGGGAACATGCCCTTGAACCGCGCCACGCCACCGAAGAGCCAGAGCGTGATGCCGTCGATCTCCATTCCCTCCCGCCGTGCGACGAGCGCGTGGCCGTACTCGTGCATGAGAAGCGAGACGAAGAAGAGCAGTGCCGCCGCGATGGCCATGCCGAGGTACGTGGCCTCGGGGAGTCCTTCGTTCATGCGCGGGAAGATCGACTGGGATAGCGTCCAGACGATGAGCGCGAAGACGACGAGCCAGCTCCAGTTGACGCCGACGCGGATTCCGGCGAAGCGACCGAGCGTGAAGCTGTCGTTCACAGCGTCTAATCCATGTAGCCGAGCTCGCGAAGGCGCTCCTCGAGCTCGGCCTGCTCTTCCGGCGAATACGCCGTCTCCGAGTCTGTGGCAGGCAGGCTTCCATCCGCCTCGATGATCGTAGTCAGAAGCCTGCGCATCTCGCCTGCCTGCGTTGGCAGCGAGCCGGCGACGTTCGCTTGCTCGCCCGGATCGTTCTCGAGGTCGTAGAGCTCTTCGGGAAGGGTGTCGTTAAAAAGGCCGCGGACGTACTTGTACCGGGGCGAGCGCACCCCAGCCAGCCACTGCTCGGGGCGACTCATCCGGCGCGCCCCGCTCGCCTGGAGGTAGACCGCCTCCCGATCGATCCGACCGGAGCCCTGTACGAGCGGCATGAGGTTGACGCCGCTCCGAACCGTGCTTCCCTCCGACTCGAGTCCAAGTGCCGAAACGAGTGTAGGGAAGACATCGACATGACTCACGACTTCCGACACCTGCAGTCCGGCGGTAAAGACACCGGCTCCGTGCATGACGAGCGGCACGTGCACGAGCGGGTCGTACACATGAAAGCCATGACCGAGCCACGCCCGGTACACCTCGTTCTCGCGTCGAGCACTCCCGGTCGCTCCGCCCATGAGCAGCGGAACCAGGTGGCGGCGCAGCTTCTTCGCAAGCGGGAGCCTCTTCTTCAGCAGCGGGGTCACTGCTTTCAGCCGCGTCGCCAGCTCGGCCCGCCGTGAAGTTGAGAGAAACTCGCCGTGGTCGCCGGTGAGGACGACGACGGGGTCTTCGTCGAGCGCCTGCAAGACGGGCCCGAGCTGGACGTCGAGCGACGAAACGGCTCGATCGTAGAGGCTCCTGCCGTATCCCCTCCGGTTATAGGGACTCACGACGCGCCGCGGGTAGTGAATCTCCCAGAGATGCACAAAACCGAACCACGGCCGTCGGCGCTCGGACTGGAAGTGAGCGACGAGAGAGCTTGCGAATGACGTGTCGAGCCAGTCGCGGTAGTTGCGATGGTGATAGTCGTCGAACCCGCGGTCGAGACCCGTCATCGACTCGAGTGGGCCCGTCACCTCCGCCCAGGTGTGGTAGCCGTTGCGCGCAAACACCTCCGCGAGCGTCTCGAGATCCGGTCGCAGTCGGCGGCCTGAAAGGGAGTGCACGCCGTGGACGAAGGGGTACGTTCCTGTCAGAAGACTTGCGACGGAGACCGTCGTCATCGAGGCAGTCGAGAACGCCTTCGGAAAGACAGTGGAGGACGCGCAGAACTCGTCGAGAACCGGCGTCCGACATTCGCGTTCGCTCGGCCAGAATCGATCTGCTCGCAATGAATCGACCAGCACAAGCAACACATTCGGCTGCATATCAACCTCCGTCTTGGAGGCGCCTCTTCGACTCGAGACCCCTCGTAAGCCCGAACAGACGTTACAGCGCTGGAGGCGTCTCTCGCCGGTCGATGCAGAGCCTCAGGGGCGTGGCTTGCGCGCCGCCTTGACGACTGCCCCCACCTGCCGCGCGACAGTCGGGCCGTGCCTCCTCGCGGTCTTCGCCGCGCCTTTCAAGACCTTGCGCCGTTGCTCGGGCGGAAGACGCGTCCAGCCTTGCTTCGCGAGCAGCAGGAGCTTCCAGTACGCGGGCACTCTGTCTCCCCTCTGAGTCTGAGTCTCGTCGGCGTCATAGTAGGGTGCCGCGCGTGCGGCGCGTTTCTCGCCTCTGCGCACTCCTGACGGCGATGCTGCTGGCCGGCTGCGGTGGGGGCGGCGGCGGCGACGCGCTCTCGAAGCAGGAGTACCAAGACCAGCTGGACACGACACGCACCGAGCTGAGCGCCTCCTTCGAAGCCCTCGAAGCTCAGCTCCAGGACGCCCTGAGGGGGTCGGGCTCCCTGGAGGACGCCGCGAGCGAGATGGAGTCGATCCAGGAAAAGCTTCGAGCGCAGGCGGACGAGCTCGAGAGCCTGACGCCACCCGAGGACGCCGCCGGCGCAAACGACGCGCTGGCCAGCGGCATGCAGGAGCTGGCCGACGAACTCGATCCGTTCAAGTCGGCGCTCGAGTCGGGCGATCTCGGCAAGGTCCAGGCGGAGGCGAACAAGATCGTGACGCTCCCCTCGGGTGAGAAGCTGCAGCAGGCCGGCAACGACCTCGAGGCCGCCGGCTACAGGTTCACTGGATAGTCCCGCCAGCGAAACCCGATCGGATCTCCGGCCGGCTCGAGCGGGCTCGTAGGGAGGCCGGCGACCGGCTCGGGGTCGTTGTATCCATTCGGAGCGATGTCGTTCGGACCTTCCGGGTGGAAGATCGACGCGAGGTACTGGAGCTGCCCGCGTCCGGGCCCCAGCTCGAACTGGCCGCCTCCGTAGAGGCCGATGCCCCGCTCGGCGCAGAACTCATACGTCTCGAATAACGTGCTCACCGGCCCGAATCGGGACGGCTTCACGTTGATCGTGCGCGGCGGGTAGGGGAGGGCTTCGATGTCCCCGGGTGAGTGGATGGGCGCATCCCAGGTGAACCGGTCGCGGTGGGGCTCGAGCACACGGTCGGTCTCCTCGGTGAGCTCAGGATCCTCGATCCAGGCGTCGGGAAGGCCTTCGGCGACGCGGGCATACAGAGCGGGGTCGGCGCCCTGGTCGACGACGGTGCCCTTGTAATGGCCCTTCAGGTCCAGGGAGTCGACCGCGCCCGTCGCCGCAAGCTCTGCGATGAGCTCGTACCCCCAGGAGTCCGTCGGGTCGAGCTTGAACCTGAGCGCCGGATAAAGATCGAGCCAGTGGCGAATCGGCACCGTCGACGCAGGCTCTCCGAGGCGCATCGACACGACGAAGGTCACCGGGCGAGGCTCCCGCCCGACGGCCTCCGCGAGCGAGCGCCCGGCTTGCCGGAGCGCCAGGTCGAGCGCGGCGCTCTCGAACGCCCACCGGCGGTAGTTGCGGTAAACCTCCCGGTCGGGTGGTTCTGGGAACAGGTCGAGCTCGCCGAGGAGCCTGGAAAAGGCATCGAACGTCCAGGAGCCAGCAAGAGGTTGAATGGCGCCGGCCTCCTGAAGGCGGCGTTGGTCATCCCCGTCGTAGGTCACGTCCTCGCCGACTCCCTCCTGTCCACCTCCCCGGAGTCGTACGACCGTCGTGCTCCTGGTGAAGCCAGTCGAGACGTCCCGGGCGAGACCCTCGAGCGTGTAGGAGTCCACTTGGAGCGGTAGGCCGGCAACGGTGTCGTAGAGCGGCATTTCAGCGTCAGCCTAACCGTTTGGGCACCTTTTGTCCCGGGTACAGAACGAGGGACAAGCCACAACGAAGAGGAGTTGCATGCCTACCATCGAGCAGTCGATCGACGTCAACGTCCCGGTGCGCACCGCGTACAACCAGTGGACGCAGTTCGAAGAGTTTCCCGAGTTCATGGAGGGCGTCGAGTACGTCCACCAGATCGACGACACCCACCTTCGCTGGAAGGCTGAGATCGCCGGCAAATCCGAGGAGTGGGAAGCCGAGATCACCGAGCAGGTCCCGGACCAGCGCATCGCCTGGAAGGCGACGGGCGGCAAGGGGATCGGCGGCGTCGTCACCTTCCACCGGGTTGACGACGAGAAGACTCGGATCATGGTCCAGATGGACTGGAACGCGGAGGGCATCGTCGAGAAGGCGGGAAGCGCAATCGGCCTCGACGACCGTCGCGTGCAAGGCGATCTCGAGCGCTTCAAGAAGCTGATCCAGAGCCGCGGCCAGGAGTCAGGTGCCTGGCGCGGTCAGGTGGAGCAAGCCTCCACGCGCTAACGAGCACCGCGAATGGTTCGTCCAGGGGCGGCGCTTCGGCGTCGCCCCTGTCGTTTCAGCGTTCGGCGAGCTGGTCGAACGCCTGATCGAAGACCTCGTCGGGTTGCGCCCCGAGCACGATCAAGCGATGGTCGAGCAGAAAGGCCGGGATCGCATTGATGCCGATCGCCTGCGCCTCGGCCGTTGCGCGCGCGACTTCATCTCCGTGCAGGTCGCCACTGATCGCCGCCTCTGCGCCTTCGAGTCCAAGCTCTGTCGCAAGCGTGCGAAGCACCTCGGGATCACCGATGTTCTGGCCCTCTTCCCAGTACGCCTGCATGAGCCGGTCGTGCACGGGCACGTGATTCGCCTGCGCTCGCGCCAGCTCCGTCAAGCGGAGAGCCGCGTTCGAGTTCGGCACCACGTCGGGAGGCGGGTTGTAGAGGAGCCCCTCCCGCGCGAACGCCGACTCGAGGCGCGCGTGGAAGCTGTCGCCGTAGCGCCGGTTGAGCTCGGCTCTAGGTATGCCCTCCGGCGGATACTCGGGGTGCAGGTCGAAGGGCAGCCAGTGAATTCGGGCGCCGGACCGGCGCTCGAGCCGCTCGGCAATTCGCTGGCCGAGGCGGCAGAAGGGTCAGAGGTAGTCCGACCAGATGACGATCTCGTGCCCGGCCACGAAGCCAGACTAGCCGCGAGATAGTTCTAGCCGGCGTGGCCCGAGCGGTGCCGTCGGGCACGTTTCTCGGGCATTGGCTCGGCAGCCGCCTTGCGACGCAGATCCGCCTTCTGGGTAAAGGCATGGTCGCACGGCCCGAGACCTAACTTGCTCGGGATGACTACCCGAGTGGTTGGCGGGGCGTCCTTCACGTCCACACAGTCTAGTAGCTTCTTGCACGAGGCGCGCCCACATTCCGGGTGAATCGCAGAGGCCCCGGGAGGAGCACCTAATTCCACGAGCGGGCGCTTGCTCCCGAGCTCGGTGCTCAGACCATCGCGCGCGTCTCTTCAGCGTGGCGGTCGAGGCCCATCGCCTCGAAGCGAGCGATCGCCCTCTCGACGAGCTCGGCTTCCTCGCGAACGAGCCCGAGCGCGCGGAGGGCGAACGGCTCCAGAAAGGTATTCGGCCGCAGAAGCGGGAGCGCTTCGTTCTCGACACCCTTCCGGTCTCCGAGGGCGGCGAGGGCATCGAGCCGAGTCGCTCGGCCCGCCACCTGGGTGAAGTACATCGCCTCGCGCAACTCGGCGAGGAGCCGCTCGACCCGGTCCAGCTCGCCGCGAATGAGCGCGAGACGTATTCGCGGCGCTTCGTTCGTGAGCCCGTATCCTTCGATTCCCAGGGAGTCGGCCTCCGCCTCGAGGCGCCTGGCCTCCGCCTCCTCCCCTGCGTACGCGCTCGCGACCGCGCAGACGAGCAGGGAGCGGACGTTGAACTGGCACGGTGTTGCGGCGTTGTCGGCGATCGTCTGCTCTGTCTCGGTCGCCAGCCCGCGTACGGCTTCCCAGTGCGCCTGGAGCTCTTCGACCATCAGATGCATGCTGATCCCGTGGACGGCGTGGTGCGAGCTAAGCTCTCGCGACAGCTCGTGGAGAAGGCGCGCGTGCCGGCGGGCTTCGTCCATCCGGCCGGCACCCAGGTTTGTGCACACGGCGTACCAGTGCGAGTTGACACCAGCGTCTGGATCGGTCGAGTCCGCCAAGAGCTCAAAACGCTGAAGGGCCAGAGCGTGTGCTTCCTCGTACCGGCCATCCATGAGGGCCAGCTCGGCCCGGACGCTCACCGCCTCAGACCGGAGGTAGTCGTCTCCGAGCTGCTCAGCGAGGTCGCTCGCCTCGAGCGCCGGTTCGGCTCCTCGTTCGGGATCGAACTCAGCGACGGCCATGAGCGCCTTGGCGCGTGCAGGGGTTCCGGGGTCTGAAAGCTCGAGCGCTCGCTCGACCCATCCCTCCACCAGCGACCGATCCGGCCTCAGCCTCCACATCGCGGGACGCGTCGTTGTCTCGTAGGCGAGCGTGCTGTAGAGGTCGGCCTGGATTCCCCGGTCTGAGGTAAGCGCGATCGCTTCCAGCATCGCCGTCCAGAACGCCTCGCCGTCGAACTTGAGCATGTTCGCGTGTCCGATCTTTTCCCAAAGGTCGGCCTGCCCCGGCTCGCTCACTTCGAGCTCGCGCGCGCGCTCGAGCAGTGCGAGCGCATCGTCGATCGCGTAGCGACCGACGGCGAGGTCGGCGGCACGTCGAAGCCAGAAAAGCGCCTTCCCGCGAAGGCGAGCCAACTCGTCCTCAGCAGCCGCCCAGGCCAGGTCGGCGACCTCAGTCCGCACGGCCTCGGCGTAGTGATGCGCGAGGAGAGAGGCATGCTCGTCGCGCGCGTCGCCGATGCGCTCGAGCCAGGCGGCGAACGAGGCGTGCAGATGCGCGCGTTTGGCCTTCGGAAGGCTGCCGTAGGCAACTTCCCGGGTGAGCGCGTGCTTGATCACGTACTCGCGCTCGCCGGCCATCGACGACCCGGAGCGACGGCGGATGAAGTCGCGCTCCTCCAGCAGTCTGAGGTCCGGCTCGAGGCCTTCGAGCAACTCGTACACCGGCCCTGACCAGAAGATCCGGCCTATCACTGAGGCCGCCTGGAGCGCCGCCTTGTCGGCCGGCTGGAGAAGATCGATGCGAGCGGCGAGTACCACCTGGACCGTGTCCGGTACGACGAAGCCGGCGGGCAGCTCCTGTGCCGTCCAGCTCCCGTTGGCGCGCTCGAGCACGCCCTGGTCGATCAGCGTGCCGACGAGCTCCTCGACGAAGAAGGGGTTGCCCTCGGCCCGTTCAACGACCACATCGCGAAGGCCCGGGGGCAACTCGGCGGCGAGAAGTTGCTCGAGCATTCGCGCGGTGGAGGCGGGAGTGAGCGCCTCGAGCCAGATGTGCGAGAGGTTCGCTCGTCTGCCCCGCGTCGAACGACGCTCGGCGAGATCGGGACGTGCAGTTGCGAGGAGCAGCAAGGGGCCTTGGACGGTACGGACGAGCCGGTCGAGCAGATCGAGTAGCGGCTCCTCCGCCCAGTGGAGGTCCTCGACCAGTACGACTAAAGGTCGCTCGGCGGCGAGCTCCTCGAGCAGCTCGACCCAGGCTTCCTCGAGGCGCTCGCGAGCGGCCAGCGGATGGAGATCTCCGGCAACGTCGAGGCCGAGCGTGAGGGCGAGAATCTCCCGTTCGCCGAGCCGGCGAAGAAGGTTCTCCGGTGGGTCGCTCTCGAGAATCGCGAACTGCTCCTTGAGCACTTCGCCGAACGGCCAGTAGGTGATGCCGTGCCCGTAGGAGAGACAGCGGCCTGTTCTGCGCAGCGGCTGCGGCGACTCGGCGCCCAGCCACTCCCAGAACTCACGCGCAAGTCGCGTCTTGCCGACGCCGGCGTCGCCTATGACCGTGACGAGCTCAGGCTCCAGCCGGTCGACAACTCGCCGGTAGGCGGTCTGGAGCAGCTCGAGCTCGTCCTCCCGTCCGACGAAGGTGCGCTGGAGGCCACCTACCCCTCGCGGGCGCATGAGCGAAAGGGGGCGGACGAGCCTCCGGCAGCCGACGCCGCTGTCCTTGCCCTTGGCCTCGACCGTCATCGGTTCCGAGAGCTCGAAAGCGCCGCGAGCGGTGGCGGCGGTCCGCTCGCCGACGAGGATCTCGCCCGGTGCGGCGGCCTGCTCGATGCGGGCCGCCACGTTCACCGCGTCGCCGGTGACGAATGAGCTTCCCTCGCGTGCGCGGCCGACGACGACCTCGCCGGTGTTGACGCCGATCCGGAGCGCGAGCGTATCCCCGAAGAGCTCGTCCAGGCGCCGCCTGAGCCCGAGGGCGGCGTGGAGCGCGCGCTCCGCATGGTCTTCCTGTGCGGCAGGGACGCCGAAGGCGGCCATGACTGCGTCTCCGACGAACTTCTCGAGCGTGCCGCCGGCGGCCTCGATCTCGGCAGCCATCCCGTCGTAGAAGCGCTCGAGCAGCGCGCGCGTCCGCTCGGGATCTTGCGAGTCCCCGAGCTCGGTCGATCCCACCAGGTCGGCGAAGAGCACGGTCGCGACCTTGCGCTCCTCG
>DASQGA010000052.1:0-2789 GCA_035632855.1 Gaiellaceae bacterium
CGACGTTCGACTCCTTCAGGCTCCGTGGGTAGTAGTCACTGAACGAATCGACCCCGATCACGTCGTCGCCCCGTTCGAGGAGATCGTGCGCGAGGTGCGAGCCGATAAAGCCGGCGCACCCGGTGACGAGGTAGCGGCTCACGTGGTGATCCGGGGCGCTAGTGGCACGTGCCCGAGCCCGAGTCGGTGAACGTCGAACCCTGCACCGGGAGGAAGTTCCAGGTGTACTTCCCCGCCGAGAGCGTGAGCTTCAGCACTCCCAGCGTGTCGTCGTTTCGGACGACCGTGGTCGGCAGCGGAGGGTTCTCGAACGGTCGCAGATTGCCTCCGCCCGTCCCGACAACGATCAGGCGCACCCCGTTTGCATCGTCTTGGTTTCCCGCCACGTCCATGGGGGCGAACCGCTCGTAGCTGTGCTCGTGGCCGGTCAGGAGGACGTCGGCACCCTCTTCGTAGAGGATCTGCCAGAGCGGGCGGACGCGCCCGGTGTCCTTGGGTTCGCCGTACCGACCGGAGCTGAACGGCGGACGGTGCCAGTACGCGAGCGTGCAACGTCGTTCGCTCTGCCGTAACTCGTCCCGGAGCCATTGCGCCTGAGGGTCCCCGAGATCACAACCGCCTACGCGCCAGCAGTCGCTGTTCAAGACGACCACGTGCCAATTGCCGAGCTCGTAGCTGTAGAAGTACTTGTCATACGGACCGCCTCGCGCGTCGAAGTAGTCCCAGTAACCCTGCGCGTTCTTGGTTGACATGTCGTGGTTGCCCGTCGCCGGGTACGTCCGCTCCTTGAACTCTCCCCAGGAGGGGCCGTAACAGCTCTCGAACTCCTGAGCTGTCCCCTGTTCGTAGGCGTTGTCGCCGAGCGTCGCGATGATGGCCTTCGGATACTCAGCCAGGATGCGAGCGGTCGCCTCGTCTCCCTCATGGTCGCATTCGGCGATGTCCCCCGCTGCGAGCAGGGTCGTTGCCGACAGTTTGAGTGTCGTCGCCTCGCTGCCCTCACCCCCGCGGGTCACGGCGGCGGCGATGCCTCCGGCGATCAACAAGAGTAGGGTCGTAGCGAGGATGGCGATGTCCCGAGAACGCATCCCGCCACCCACTCTAGCGCGCTGAGCCTAGTTGCTCCAGACTAAATGCACGGAGACCTGAGCCCGGACGCTCGTCGTTGGATCGAACCGTCTGTCTCGTCGGCTCCGCGGCGGCGCGCTACTTGCCTTTCACCGGTGTGGATGCCAACCCTAACGCGTCCGGCACGGTCGACAAAGCCGCCCGGCATGCGACGCACGCCCTACGGACTCTCGAGCCCTTGCTCGTCCTGCCAGTCGGCGAACGCCGCCCAGGCGCTCAGGTAGGCGGCGAGCCGGTCGAGGCCGCCGGCGAGCTCGAGCCGGACGTTCAGCGAGCACAGCGCGCAGTAGCCGAGCGGCACGGGCGCCGCGGCCTTCCTGCAGCGAATGCACATGCTCAGACCACCGTAGCTTGGGGAACGGCTGTCACACTCCTCCGTATCGGAAAGTTCTCCCTTCTGCAGGAGTCGTTTAGCGTTACCGCTACGGTGAGGCTCGAGCAGACCCGGACGAACGTCTTCACCCTGACCGCGACGAGCCAGGAGCTCTCGGCGCTCGTCGCCGCCGCGCGCATGACGTTGGAGGTCATGCAGGGCGACCCGCAGGCGCCGCAGGAATCGACCGGGCTGCTCGCACGCGTCCTCCGAGACTATGACCGGGCCGTGCCTCGGAAAGAGGACGGGCGCTCGTCGCGCCCGTCCATCGATCCACCGGATCGCGCCGACTAATGGCTAGACCGGCGCCGCCGCGTGCTCGCTGATGTGGCGCGCAATCTGGTCGAACTCCTTCTTGAACGTGTCGAAATCGTACTGCTCTGTGTTCAGGTAGGTGCTCCAACCCATGGTGTGCTTCGCCATCAGCGAGGTCTCACGCAACTCGTCCTCGGTGGCGCCGAAGAGCTTTGCTGCCTCGGTGTGGAAGTACGCGCAGTAGCGGCAGCGCGTTGCCCCCGAGACGGCTAGCCCGATGAGCTCTTTGTACTTGTTGGGGATCGCGGTTTGATCGCTGAGCTCGAGGTTCTTGAAGCTCGCCCATTCACTCTCGACGAGCGCATCTGGGAGCTCGGCGATGAAGGTCGGGACGAGGCCCAAGGCCTCTCGACACTCCGCCTCGACCTGGGCTCTGGACATAGGGCTCCTTTCCCGGCACCGGTGAGCGGTGCCGCATTCACACTCGACGACGAAGGTCCGGCGGTCTCACCAATCGTACGATTGCGCACAGAGGGAGCTCAAGGGGTGC
Source organism: Gaiellaceae bacterium (assembly GCA_035632855.1). Taxonomy (GTDB): domain Bacteria; phylum Actinomycetota; class Thermoleophilia; order Gaiellales; family Gaiellaceae; genus DASQGA01. Next base: position 2,307 of record DASQGA010000052.1, read on the forward strand.
CCCGACGCGAAGGGCGCAGTTTGCGGAGTTCCCGGCGCGTTCGCGTCAGCAGCAGCGGGCGCGCGGGTTCCGATCGCGATCGTCCATCCGCCAGCGCTCGAACTCCCGCCTCGTCAGGACCGGCTCGTCGGGATGGTGGCGCTCACGGTGAGCCTTGTAGTGATCGTAGGCCGATTCGCCCGACACCTCCCGGAGGTACCAGCCGACGCGGCCGATGGCCTCGCGAACGGTCATCCTTCCCTCCCCACGCCCGCTCCCGCCGGCTCGCGGCGCGCTCTCTCCCGCTCCGCGGCGGTCGGAATGAGCCCGGAGGGCGCCCAGAGGAGCGAGGGCTCGGGCGGGGTCTCGGTCGTCGGCAAGAGCTCGCGTGCGCGCGCCGCCTTCGTCCAGACGCGCGCAGCGTCGAGGATGACCGTGATGATCATGAGCGCGAAGAAGGCTGCCAGGACGCCGTCCACAGTCGAGTTCGTGACGACCGCGTGC
>DASQGA010000053.1:0-13552 GCA_035632855.1 Gaiellaceae bacterium
GATCGACCCGCGTGACGGCAGGGTGCTCGCCATGGTCGGCGGCAACAGCTATCGCAAGAGCCAGTTCAACCTCGCCGTCCAGGGAGAGCGGCAGTCAGGCTCGTCGTTCAAGCCCTTCGTGCTCGCGGCCGCGCTCGCGCAGGGCATCTCGCCCGTCACGAGCTTCACCTCGAAGCCGACGCTCATCAACCTCGGCGACAAGCTCTGGTCCGTGCAGAACTACGAGGGCTCGTACCTCGGGACGATCGACCTGACGAAGGCGACGGTCTTCTCGGACAACGCGGTGTACGCGCAGCTCACCGCTCAGGTGGGCCCGAGGAACGTCGCCCGCATGGCGCAAGCGCTCGGTATCAACAGCCGCCTGAACGACTTCTTCGGCATCGGGCTCGGCGTCGAGGCGGTGAACCCGCTCGAGATGGCGAGGGGCTTCTCGACGTTCGCCAACAACGGCGCGCGCGTCGACGGTCGCCTCCTCGGGAACGTCCCGCGAGCGGTCCTCTGGGTCGGAGAGGACTGCAAAGGTCGCACGGTCCAGCTCAGCGAAGACCAGTGCAAGCGGATCAGCGAGAACACTCCCACCGGGAAGCAGGTTCTCGACCCGAACAAGACGGCAACATTGACATCGATCCTCTCGCAGGTCGTCCGCGACGGGACCGGGAAGCGAGCGGCCCTCGTCGACCGGCCGGTTGCCGGAAAGACGGGGACGACGGAGAACTACGGGGACGCCTGGTTCGTCGGCTACACGCCCCAGCTAGCAGTCGCGGTCTGGGTCGGCTATCCCTCCACCCTGCGACCGATGGAGACCGAGTACCAGGGCGATCCGGTCGCGGGGGGAACGTTTCCCGCGCTCATCTGGAAGACGTTCGCCCAGAGCGCGCTCAAGGCGAAGAACGAGCTGCCCGAGTTCTTCCCTTCACCCATCTCCGAGTCTGCGACGCCGTACCAGGTCGTCTACCGGAACAACCAGTGGCTCCTCGACAACGGCAACTGCCAGGACACCCATCAGGTCATGTACATCTCCGGGTTCGCGCCGGAGAGGGAGGCGGCGTGCAAGCCGAACGAGGTCGACGTACCCCGGGTCGTCGGGGCATCCCTCGAGGATGCTAAGGCGCGGCTCGCCAGCATGCCGCTCGAAGCGGAGGTCGTGACGCGCCCGGCCAAGGCCGGCGAGCGCATCGGCTACGTGGTCGCACAGTTCCCAGCCCGGGGAACGCTCTCCTCCTACGACGTCGTGCGCCTCGTGATCCCGAGAGCTGAGCACGGCGTCGTGCCCGACCTGGTCGGGCTGACGATAGAAGGAGCCAGGGTCAAGCTCCGGCGGAACGGGCTCGAGGCGATCGTCGATGCCTCCGGCGACGGAGAGCCTGGCGTCATCCTCGCCCAGACCCCGGAACCTGGCATCGCCGCGGGGCGCAACACGACGATCAGGCTGATCGTAGGGCGCGGCTGAGAAAGCGCGAACCCGCGAGCCCGTAGCGCCAGGGCAACCCAGCGGCTCGGGAGATGCCAACGCGCGAGCCGCGAACGACGTGTGCAGGTGCGGGCGCTTCCCTGAGCGCAAAGGGCCGGCGGTCGAGCCGGAGCCCGTCGTGTTCGCCGGTCACCGCAAGCGCCTGGCAGAGGCGGCCCGGGCCAGAGCAGAGCAGCCGCTCGTCCTCGAGGCCACGCCGCTCGCGCATGACGTCCAGCCCTCGGGTCGGCTCGAGGGCCCGGACGAGCACCGCTGCGGCGGCCCCCTCCTCCTCGCAGACGAGGTTCAGGCACCAGTGGACCCCGTACGAGCGGTAGACGTACGCGTGCCCGGGAGGGCCGAACATCGAGCGGTTCCGGGGCGTCTTGCCGCGGAAGCCGTGGCTGGCCGGGTCCTCCCGGTCGTAGGCCTCCACCTCGACGATCCGACCGCCCACCCCGTCAACCTCGAGCGTCGCCCCCACCAGCTCCGGAGCGACGTCGTGCACCGAGCGGGCGAAGAACTCGTGTCCTAGATGGTTGGTCGGCAATTGGCGCGCCCGCGGGGACGGGTCAGACCAAGCCAGGGTGCGCCATCGCCCGCAGGCAAGGCTAGAAGCCTTGACAAGGGCGAGGGTGCGGCCTGGCGCCGCGTCTGGGCCGCCATCCGAGGGTGGGATAATTGTCGATCAACCATCTACTCACTCCTCGAAGAGCTGCTCGGCCTCGGGCGGCGTGGCGGTCGCCTCGAGCAGCCGGCGCGCGCGGCGTCCAAGCTCGTCGAAGTCGACGCCCGCTTCCGACTTGATCGACCGGCGAAGCAGCGGCCCGACCCGATCGGCGTCGTTCGAGACCCGCTGGGCGAGCGAGAGCGCGTCGTCCAGGAGCGGACTCGCGAGCGCGTCGCGCTGACCCATGTCCGCCAGGATCGTCCGCTCGGTTCGCGAGGCGATCACCGGCTCCGGAATCCCCTCCACCCAGACCAGCGTGCGCCGGCCGCCGCCTCGGTCCTCGCCGACGATCGGCTCGAGCCCGTAGATCCGATCGACGCGGACGAACTTTCCGAACCCGAGAAAGACCATCTTCGGAGCCGTTTCCATGCTGAGGCGATTATCACAGCGAAACCGGTGCCTGGGCAGTCGCGCCCGTCGGTCTCTGCGTCCTCGGAGCTCGGAACGAGAACGCCTACAGGCAAACGCCCAGGTTGGAATACAGGCAATGCCCATAGCGGACGACGAAAGCAAGGCATACCGTCCAAAGCGGGAGGGAGCATGGCGTCGAGGGGTTCGGAGCGAGTCGAAACAGCGGCCTATGCGGGCCGCGGTCCCGTGCTGCTCGAGGCGTATGCCAGCACGGGCCTCGTCCTCGTCCTCGTGCTCGCGCTCGTCGGGGCCGTCCTCGCAGGCGGCGTTCTCCTCCAGGGCGCCGGCGGGCATGTCTCGGCGGCGAGTGCCCCGTCCAGCCCGGCCGGGCTGGGGCACGCATACGCCACGAGCTTCGGCATCGTCTCGGTCGAGCGGGCCGCGAAACTCAAAGGCGCCCCGGGAGTCGCGGCGGACGCGAGCAGGCACACGGCTAGCGACATCGCCCTGCAGGTCGAGATCCAGGTGACGGCGATGAACCGGCTGACCCGACCCGTTATCTACTCGCCGGGTCAGTTCCGGCTCCGCTTGGGGCCTGGAGGCCAGACGATCGCTGCTGTGAAGTCCGGTCGGCCCGGCTCGCTCGCGCCAGGCGAGCATACCCGAGCACGCCTGCGGTTCATGGTGCCGGACGGAAGTTCCGGGCGGCTTGCCGTCCAGTTCGACGATATCGGTCGCAGCCGGCCGATCGAGATCGACCTCGGCCGGCTCGGCGCCCTCCCAACCGTCAAGCACGCGAGCGGCGACGCCGCCGGCTCGCACGCGGGATGACCGTGAAAGGAGATCGGATGACCCGGCTCTCGACGCTCTTTGTTTTCGCCGTCCCACTCGCCTTCGGCGTCGGACTCTGGCTCGTCGTCCTCCATCACGCCGAAGGAGGACGCGAACGAGCTGAGCCCTCGCTCCTCCTCCACTGGCTTCGGGATGCAACCCTCGCCCTCCCTGCAGTCGTCATAGCAGTCTGGCTCGCAACCCTGCTCGCAGACCGCCTCCTCGCAGCCGAGCCCGCGCTCCCGCGCCGCTGGCGAGTCGGCCTCATCGGGGCGCTCACCGGAGCTGCCGCGAGTATCACGCTGGCGGCGGGAAGTCCGCTCCACGGTTGGCTCTTCGGAGCGCAGGAAGCCCACACCCTGCCGCTTTACATTCATATGGCGCGCGACGCGCTCATGGCTCTCGTGGTCGCGCTCCCGCTCGCGACCTCGCTCGCGGCGTTCCTCCTCGCCGGCCGCCCGCTCCGGGCACCCACTTTCGCCGCCAGGGCTGATCGGCGCCGGCCGGCGGTCGAGGTCGGACCCACAGGTGCCGTGCCTGCGCTGCTCTCGAGCGTCGCCACGCTCCCGAGCGTTCCGCCGGAGCCCCGTGACGGAGTCTCCGGCTTCGACGTCATGGGCACGCTCACGACCCGCCGCACGTTCCTCAGGTACGGCGCCGGTGGCCTTGCGGCTGCGGGACTGACGGGAGCAGGCATCGCCGGCTGGTCGCGTCCGAGCCGCGCGGCAGTCGTCTCCGAAACCGGTGTGCTCGAGCTCTTCGTGAACGAAGGCCACGTGGCCATGGTCGACGGCGCTCTCGTCTACATGCGCGGGTTCGGCGAGCGCCCCACGAATCTGACCGACCCGAACCCCAGTCTGACGATCGAGCCGCACGTCTTCCTGCGTCCCACCGCCCAACTTCCCAACGGGCAGCTGGTCAAGAGCCACTTCTTCCCCTTCACCGCCGTACCGCCCCCGGAGGGGTGTCCGACGCCGGCCGGTCCAGCGTCCGGAACCACGATCTATCACGTCCTGAGGCGGCAGTACTGGGCGAGCTTCTTCCCTCGGCGGACGATCATCGCCGAGCAAGGGAGCACGATCAGGCTCAGCGTCACGAACCGTCTTCTCGACCCGCACTCGTTCGTCATCTCGGGCGACCGGGCACCCGGCGGCCCTCCGGCCGCTCCGATCGTCTCCCGAAACATCGCGCCGGGAGCCACGGAGCAGATCAGCTTCACGGCCCCGCCGCCGGGAACGTACCTCTACCACGACACGCAGAACGCGCCTGTCAACCGGGTGCTCGGGCTCCACGGCGTGCTCATCGTCGTGCCGAGCGATCCCTGGCGCCTTTCGGACAAACTGGGCGCCGCTGAGTTCGAGCGACAGTGGCTCTGGCTCTGCAACGACATCGAGCCTGAATGGGGTCGCCTGACCCGGATGGGCCAAACGGTCGACCCGGTTCGCACGCCGGCCCTGCCCCGTTACTTCACGCTGAACGACCGGAGTGGGTTCCACTCGATCGGCGCCTCGACGAATCACGAGATCAACAGGCTGGCCAGGGAAGAGACAAAGCCGTGCGGGTGGGCGCGGGAGACGGACGTCCGCAACTTCAGCAAGTCGCCCGCGGCGGGCCAGATCGTCACCGGCCAGCTGATCCGGGCCGTCAACGCGGGCATCGCAATCCATCAGCTCCACTGGCACGGGAACCACGTCTTCACGGTTCGCCGCAACGGCTTCGACTTCAGCAGACGGGACGGCTTCGTTGACGCGGAGGGGCACGTCAACATCCAGCAGTCGGAAGACGTGCTCGAGCTCGATCCGCTCGACCGCAAGGAGACGATGCTTCCGATGAAACCGCCCCCGGATGCGGTTCCGGTGGTCGTGGCGAATCAGAAAGAGGAGTTCGTGTTCCCGATGCACTGCCACGCCGAGATGTCGCAAACGGCCGGCGGCGGGCTCTACCCGGGCGGCATCGTTTCCGACTGGATCCTCATGCCCCCTCTCCCTCGATGAGTAATCCCAACCAGCCGATTTCCGCGCGTAGGAGGAAGCACCGATGAGCACAGCAGGCCCACTCGCCCGATTCCAGAAACGGCGACGTCGCCGTAAGCGCCGGTCCCGGAAGGGCGATCTCCTCGCCCCACAGGCGACGGCGAGCGACGGCTCGGCCCCGATTGCCGGTGTCGCAGCCTCGTCCGGAGGCGGCGGGAGCGGATCAAGCGGGGGCAGTGGCAGCGGAGAGGAGCCCGTCCACGAGTTCGAGAGCCAGGTCGCCTTCAGCTCGGGCCAGCCGCACGAAGGAAGCCCGGAGACCCTGTTCAGGCAAAACCCCGACCGCTCCTTCTTCCGCCAGTTCTTCAACGAGCGGATGCGCTTCTCCGACGGGTTCGAGACCGAGATCTGGGCGTTCCACGACGAGAGTGGAGCCAAGATCTTCCCCGCGCCGACCATCCGGGTGACGGAGGGCGAGATCGCGCACGTGCTCCTCAAGGCGGGGAAGGGCCCCCATACGATTCACTTCCACGGCATCGAGCCCGACCCACGAAACGACGGTGTCGGCCACACGGCCTTCGAGGTGACCGGCGGGTTCACCTACCAGTGGCAACCGCAGAAAGGCGAGCCGGGGAACCCGAACCAAGGCGCGGCGGGGAGCTACTTCTACCACTGCCACGTCAACACGGTGCTGCACGTGCAGATGGGCATGTTCGGGCCGCTCATCGTCGACCCGATCGTCCACCCAGCCTTTCCGGTTCCGCAGGGCGGACGGCGAGCGTTCGTCGACGGTCCTGTGTACGACGTCGCGACCGAGGCCCTGATCGTCTCCTGGGAGGTCGACCCGCGCTGGCACGAGCTCAACCATGCGGCGGGCCTGGACGGCCAAGACGTCGGCCTGAACCGCTTCGAGCCGAGTCGCTTCTACCTCCTCGGCGGCACCCTGAACGGGGGTAGTGGCGGGGGTGCCACGAACACGGACGGGAGCAGCGGGAGCGGTGGCGGTGGCCGTGTCCTGGAGATCAAGGAAGTTCGCGCGCGATTGGGAGGGCTGCCGACGCTTGTTCGTTTTCTGAACGGCAGCTACTTCCCCACCCGCGCCTTCTTCAACCGACCTTCGAGCGGGCTCCCGCCGGCCACGGACGGTGTGGATGTCGAGGTGATCTCGCACGACGGGCGGCCGTTCCGGCACACCGACGATCCCAACGGGCCGAGCGAGCCCTGTGGCGTCGACGGCCCGTTGCTTCTAAACAGGCTGGCCTTCGGGGCGGCGGAGCGCTACGACCTCATCCTGCATCCGAAGAAACGAGGCACATTCGTGGCGCAGGTCGAATGGTACGACTGGATTGGGGACGCAGACGCGCAAGTGAACTCCGTGGCGAAGGCGACCCGCGAGTTCAGGATCATCGTCGAATAGCCGAGCGTACGAGCTCGTAACTTACCGAGCTAGAACTTAATCCGCGGAACGACGGGATCATCCACGCCGCCCGCCCGGCGCAGCGGCAACCTGGCCGGCGAGCGACGCGGCCACGAGCGCGAGCAGCACGGGAATGCCGAGCGCAGCGCGCAGACCAACCAGGCTTGTGACGAGGCCGATCAGGGCTGGGCCGAGGATCGAGCCCAGGTAGCTGATCGTCACCACGGTCGCGAGCGCGCTCCTGCCTGAGCTGGCCAGCGTGTTGCCCGCCGCGCTGAACACGGTCGGGACGACGGGCGCGAGCCCTGCTCCGAGGAGCGCGAAGCCCGCGATCGCCGCGGCTGTCTCGGGCACCGCGAGGCCGAGCGCGAGCCCCGCGGCCGCGAGCGTAGCGCCCCACCGGAGGACGGCCACCGGCCCCAACCGAGCTGCGATCCGGTCGGCGAGGAAGCGGGAAGCCGTGATCCCGACCGAGAAAGCGACGAAGGCGAGGGCCGCTGTCCCTCGGCTCGCGTCCAGGCTCTCGTCGACGTACACGGCGCTCCAGTCGATCGCGGCTCCCTCCCCGAGGAACGAGCAGAAGCCGATGCTTCCGAGGAGCAGCACGGGCGTCCCCGGGAGGTAGCCCCGTGGACAGGCATCGGAGACTCGCTCTCGCGGGACGTCGGGGACGGCAGCAAGCCGGCGTAGGGCCGGCACGCTGACGAGCGCAATCGCGAGGGCTGCCAGCCCGAAGTGGAGGGGCAGTGAGACGTCGAGCGCCGCCGCAGCGGCCGCGGCGCCCGAGGCGACGAGCAAACCCGCGCTCCAGGTGCCATGGATGCTCGACATGATCGGCCGGCCGTAACTTCGCTCCACGACCACCGCGTTGGCGTTCATGGCGACGTCGAGGATCCCGCTGAGCGCGCCCACGAGGAGGAAGGCTGCTACGAGCGAAAGGAGGCTCTCGGCGAACGCGGGCCCGAGCAGCGTGACGCCCAGGAGCGGCATTCCAGCCCGGAGGACACCGCGGTTTCCGAGCCGGTCGTGGAGAGGGCCGACGACCCTCGTCCCGACGAAGAGCCCGACCGCGAAGGCCGCGAGGGCGACTCCGAGCTCCCCGTCCGTGAGGCCTGCTTGCTCCTTGACGGCCGGAAGCCGCGGCCCGAGCGTGCCCGAGACAGCCGCGTGAAGGGTGAAAGCACCGACGACGCTCGCCCGCGCCCTTCGCATGCTTCGTTCCTCAGGCGAGAGCGCGAACGAGCGAGTCGACGACCCGCTCCTGGTCCTCGCCCGCCAGGGCGGTGTGGAACGGGAGCGCCAAGGACCGTGAGCTCGCCGCCTCCGAGACAGGGAGCATCCCCTCCCGGTATCCGAATCGCTCGCGGTAGTACGGCTGCAGGTGAATGGACGGGAGATATGGCTTCGCCGCCACGCCCTCCTCCGCCAGCCGGCCGATCACCCCGTCGCGGTCAACGCTCTCGTCCAGGAGGACGACGTAGACGAACCAGGAGCGGCGATGGTTGGCGTCGTCCGCGACCAGGGTCTCCACCCCGCCGATCGGCGCGAGCAGCGCCGCGTAGCGGGCGGCGACCTCCGCACGGAGCTCGAGGATCCGGTCGAGCTTCTCGAGCTGGGCCACCCCGACCGCGGCCGAGAGCTCGTCGAGGCGGTAGTTGTAGCCGAGCCGCGCATGCGTGAGCCATTCTCCCGAGTCGCTCCGTCCCTGGTTCGAAAGGCTCTTGACGACGTTCCACTCTTCCTCGCTCTGAACGGCGACCGCTCCCCCCTCCCCCGTCGTGATCTGCTTGTTCGGGTAGAAGGCGAAGACGGCTGGGTGCCCCGAGGAGCCGACCGGGCGGCCGCGGTACTCGGCGCCCAGCGCCTCGCAGGCGTCCTCGAGAATTGCGAGCCCATGCCGTTCGGCGACCTGCTCGATGACCTCGAGCTCGGCCGGGTACCCGAAGATGTGCACAGGGAGGATCGCCTTCGTCCTCGGGGTGATCGCCGCCTCGACGGCGGCCGGGTCGAGGTTCAGGCTCTGCGGATCGATGTCGGCGAAGACGGGGTGGGCGCCCTCGAAGAGCACGGGGTTGGCGGAACTGACGAACGAGAACGGCGTCGTGACGACCTCGTCGCCGAGACCGATGCAGGCCAGGCGCACGCAGAGGTGAAGGCCGGCGGTGCCGCTAGAGACGGCGGCCACGTACGGCGCGCCCACCCGCGCGGCGAGCATCGCCTCGAAGCGATCGGTCATCGGCCCGAGCCCGAGCCGGCCGGACCGCAGCACCTCGAGCACGAGCTCCTCTTCCCGCTCCCCGAGGAACGGTGCCGAGAGGCCGATCTGATCCGTCTCGGCCCGCTGGCCGGTCGTCACGAGCCCGCGACCGGGCTCTTCTCGACGTACTCGAGCCAGTGCGACCAGCGCTCGCTCTTCCCGCGCACGGTATCGAGATAGGCGCTCTGGATCTCCTTGGTGACCGGACCGGGATCCCCGACCTCCTGGTCGTCCACCGAACGGAGCGGCGTCACCTCGGCCGCCGTGCCCGTCATGAAGATCTCGTCCGCCAGGTAGAGGTCCGAGCGGATCAGGTTCGTCTCGCTGACCGTATAGCCGAGATCCTGTGCGATCTGGATCACGGTGTCGCGCGTGATTCCCGGGAGGATCGAGGAGGAGAGATCGGGCGTCGCGATCGCGCCGTTCTTCACCACGAAGATGTTCTCGCCTGACCCGTCTGCGACGTAGCCGTCGTCCGTCAGAAGGATCGCCTCCTCGTAGCCGGCCCGCGTGGCTTCGCCCACGGCCAGCATGGAGTTCAGATAGATCCCGGTGGCCTTCGACACGTGGGGGATCGTGTTCGGCCCCACCCGCTTCCATGAGGAGACCTTCGCGCGGATCCCGCGCTCGAGGGCGTCCTCGCCGAGGTAGGCGCCCCAGGGCCAGCTCATGATCACGACGTCGATCGGGTTCGAACCCGGACCGACGCCCAGCTCCCCGTAGCCGTAGAAGGCGATCGGGCGGATGTACGCCTCAGGCAGCCCGTTCACGCCGAGCAGATCGAGTGTGGCCGTCCGCAGCTCCTCAGGCGTGTACGGGAGCTCCATGTACATGAGCTGGGCCGACTTCTGGAGCCGCTGGAGGTGATCCGTGAGCCGGAAAACTGCCGAGCCCTTCGACGTCTCGTAGGCGCGAATGCCCTCGAAGACACCGGAGCCGTAGTGGAGCCCGTGAGAGCCGACGTGGATCTTCGCATCGGCCCAGTCGACGAGCTCCCCGTTCATCCAGATCTTCTCGGTCTCGCGCACAGCGAGGCCTAGATTACTGGACGCGCTGTACAGGACCTGTGGGCTTGCTAGCTCACAGCTCTTCCTCGGAGAGGTCCGCCTCGCGGCCTTTGGTCAGTCGGACCAGGTCCGGAGCCGCGATCGAGGCCATGTGGCGTGACGACCCCGCGCCGACCCAGACGACCGGGTGGGTCACGAGGCGCCGGTCGATCAGCACGAGGTCGATGCCGGGAAGCGGGAACGGCGCCACGCCACCCGCCCGGAAGCCCGTGGCCCGCTCCACGTCATCCGGGCCTGCGACCTTGGCGCGCTCGCCACCGGCCGCCCGGGCAACCTTCGCGCGGTCGGCCCTCCGGTCGCCGGGGAGGAGAGCGACGACGGGGCGCCCGTCACAGATGAAGACCAGAGACTTGACGATCTGCCCCAGCTCGCAGCCAACGGCCTTCGCCGCCGCTTCGGCCGTCGGCGTCCCCTCGGGGAACTCCTGGACACGCGCCTCGACTTTCGCAGCGGCGAGAAACTGGACGACGCGCTCCACGGGCGCGGGCCAGGGGCTCATAGGCCGACCTTTGGCCTATGAGCGTGTGGAGGGGGTGTGGGGGAACCGGGAGGTTCCTCCACCTGGTCAAAGAAGGGGGCTCGTGGGAGAAACATGGTTTCCCCCACGGGAGCGAGCCGAAGGCGAGGGACGGTCATTCAGGCAGGCGGATGAAACGGGCGCCGACGAACCCCGGCTCCGACCGGAGCCGATCGAGAAGCTCGTCCGAGACCGGGCTGTCGACGGAGAGGGCCATGAGGGCGCGCGCTTCCAGGCGATTCCGGGAGACGGCCATGTTCGCGATGTTGACGCCGGCTTCGCCGACAATTCGGCCGAGCGCGCCGATCATCCCCGGCCTGTCGTCGTTCTCCGCGAAGAGCATGAGCCGGTCGAGCTCGACCTCGAGGTCGTAGCCGAGCGCTGCCACAAGTCGCGGCCGTTGCCCGCGTCCGGAGACCGTGCCCGCGACGGCGTGCCGCTCCCCGCCTGCGAAAGCGGTGACTGCAATCAGGCTCGTGAAGTCCTGCGAGACGGCGGAGGACTCCTCGCGCACGTCCACCCCCCGCTCCCGGGCGACCAGCGGCGCATTCACGTAGTTGACCGGCTGGTCGACCCGGTCTTGGAAGATGCCGTTCAGCGCGGCGACCGTGAGAAGCCGCGTGTCCCGCTCAGCTAGCTGGCCGAAGTACTGGAAGTCGAGGCGCGTCGGGTTCCCCCCCGCGAGCTCCACGGCGAGCGCACCCAGCTTCGCCGCGAGCGGCAGGTACGGCCCCAGCTGCTCCATGTCCTCGGCTGCGACCGCGGGCATGTTGACGGCGTTCGTGACCAGATGGCCGTCGAGTGCCGCGGCGACCTGCTCCGCGACGATGATCCCGGCCCGGTCCTGCGCCTCCTGGGTCGACGCGCCCAAGTGAGGCGTCACGATCACGTTGTCGAGCTCGAGGAGGGGGCCGGTGTACGGCTCCTCCGAGAAGACGTCGAGAGCTGCGCCCGCGACCTTCCCCGACCGGAGCGCCTCGGCCAAGGCCTCCTCATCGACGAGCTCTCCGCGCGCGGCGTTCACGATCCGGATGCCGTCCCGGGCGGCGTCGAGCCGGGTTCGGTCGATGAGGCCGCGCGTCTCCTCGGTCAGCACGAGGTGGAGCGTCACAAAGTCCGATTCGGACAGGAGCTCCTCGAGGCTCTCCACCATCCTCGCGCCGAAGTCGCGGAACCGCTCCGGGGCCACGTAGGGGTCGTGGGCCAGGACCTCCATCTCGAACGCGCGGGCCCGGCGCGCGACCTGTTGCCCGATCCGGCCGAAGCCGACCACCCCAAGGGTCTTGTCCGCCAGCTCGAGCCCGGCGAAGCGCGACCGCTCCCAGCGGCCCTCCTTCAGGGCCGCATGCGCCTGCGGGATGTTCCGGGAGAGCGCCAGCAGGAGGCCGAACGCGTGCTCCGCCGCCGAGATGATCGTCGACTGGGGCGCGTTCGCGACGACGATCCCGCGGCGGGAGGCCGCCTCGACGTCGACGTTGTCGACCCCGACGCCCGCGCGACCGATCACCTTCAGCCGCTCGGCCCGGTCGATCAGCTCCGCCGTGACGTCCGTGGCGCTGCGAACGATGATCGCGTCGTAGTCCGCGATCTTCTCCTCGAGCGGCGAGTCGAAGTCGACGTCGACCTCGAAGCGCCGGCGAAGGAAGTCGATGCCCGCGTCGGCGATGCGCTCGCGGACGAGGATCTTCACACTCGAACGCCCTCGAAGGCCTCGAGCGCGGCCGTTACGGCCACGCCCCGCTCGGTGTCGGCGCCCGCGTCGGCGAGGACCAGCTCGAGCGCCGCGAGCTGTGTGGTCACGTCGAAGACGTCGACATAGCCGATATGCCCGATCCGAACGATCTTCCCCGTCAGGTCCTTGCGGCCTCCCTCCATCGTGATCCCGAAGCGCGTGAAGAGGTCGCCGATGACATCGCCCGCGTCGATCTCGGCCGGCATGCGGACTGCCGTCACCACTGCGGAGGTGTCGTCGTCCGGGGAGAAAAGCTCGAGCCCGAGCGCCTTCACACCCGCGCGAGCGGCCCGGCCAAGGCGGACGTGGCGGTCGAAGACGGCCTCGAGCCCTTCCTCGAGCAGGAGCGACACAGCGACGTCCAGACCGAGCACAGCGGGTATCGCCGGCGTGAACGGGTTGACCGGCGGGTCCTCGTGCTGCGACTCGAGGGTCGCCGCCCAGTCGAAGTAGAACCGTGGCGACGTCGCATGTGTCGAGGCCTCGAGCGCGACCGGCGAAACGGAGGCAAGGGCCAGGCCGGGCGGCGTCATGAGCGCCTTCTGGGAGCCCGAGACGACGACGTCGAGGCCCCACGCATCGGTATCGCAGGGAACCGCGCCGAGGCTCGAGATCGCATCGACCACGACCAGCGCGCCAGAAGGCCGGATCCGCGCTGCCGTCTCCTGCAGGTCGATGACGACGCCGGTCGACGTCTCCGAATGCGTCAGGAAGACCGCCTGCGCACCACCGATGTCCGCGAGCTTGGCGGCGACGTCCTCAGGGCTCGGAACCTCGCCCCAGGGATAGCGGAGCTCCTGCACGTCGCAGCCGTACGCTGCTGCGATCGAGAGCCACCGCTCCCCGAAGTTCCCGGCCGAGACGACGAGGACGCGGTCGCCCGGCGAGCAGGTGTTGGAGACAGCAGAGTCCATTCCCCCGGTTCCCGAAGCTGTGAAGAGGAGGACGTCACTGGCGGTTCTGTAGACCTGCTGGAGGGACGCCAGGAGCTGCTCGAACATGGCCCGGAAGCCCGGGGTCCGGTGATGGACGATCGGAAGCGACATGGCCGCGAGCACTGCCGGCGGCACCGGAGTCGGCCCGGGCGTCATCAGGTAGCGCTTCTGTGGCATCCGGGACGTGAGGTTAGCCCATGCGTACGATCCTGACCGTGGAAGCCCTTCTGGCGTTCGGCGCCGCGCTTCTTGCGCTGCGGCTCGGCGGCGACCTCGTCGGCCGCTACCGCGC
>DASQGA010000054.1:0-8006 GCA_035632855.1 Gaiellaceae bacterium
GCGGCGAGACCCTGGGCGACGATGGTCGTCTCCTCCTCACCGAAGGCGCCGCGCTCGTAGAGCAGACGCACGATCGGGACGGACAGGACAGCGGTGACGGCGCTAGCAGGGAGGAGCAGGAAGCCGATCTGGCGGAGGCCGCTCGAGACGGTCTCGCGGAAGCCGTCCGTGTCGGCGCGCGCGGCGAGCCGCGAGAGCGCCGGGAAGAGCACCGTGGCGACCGCGACCGCGAAGATTCCCTGCGGCAGCATGTAGATGCGGAAGGCGGCGTCGATTGCGCTCGGCGCGAGGAGCGGATCGATGTAGCGGGCTGCGAAGAACGTGTCGACGAGCAGGTTGAAGTTGATCAGCCCGATCCCGAGTGTCACCGGGATCATCAGCGCGAAGACGCGCTTCACCGCCGGGTCGCGGACGTCGAGCGCAACACGGAGCCGGCCGTCCAGTCCCCGGAGCCACGGGATCGGAATCAGCAGCTGGATGACCGTGCCCGCAACGACGCCGCCCGCATAGACGTAGAGCGCAGCCGAGTCGCTGTCCGCCCGGGGGACGCCGACGACCAGGGCGGCGATGATGGCCAGGTTCCAGAGCACCGGCGTGAGCGCCGGAACCGTGAACTGCTCGTAGCTGTTCATGATCCCGACGACGACACCGGAGAGCCCGAGGAGGACGACGATCGGGAAGAGCACGCGCGAGAGCCCCACGACCAGGTCCTGTTCCGCGCCGTCGTACCCGAACGGGCGCATGACCCAGGGGGCGAGAAGCATGAAGAGGGCGGTGATGCCGCCCAGCCCGAGCAGCATGAGCCAGAAGATCGTCGAGGCGACCCGCCACGCCCTGGCCCGGTCGCCCTTCTCGAGCATCTCGCTGAAGATCGGAACGAACGCCGACGAGAGCGCCGTGTCGGCTACGAGCGCCCGCACGAGGTTCGGGACCTGGAAGGCGACGGTGAAGGTGTTGATCGAGCCCTCGACACCGAAGTAGCGGCGGACGACGACCTCACGGAAGAGCCCGACGACGCGCGAGAGCAGGGTTGCGAGTGAGAAGAGGGCCGTCGACCTGGCGAGCCGGCGGCGGCGCGCCCCGCCCGCGAGGTCGGCTGCCGCAGAGCGCTCGTCCGCAGGGTCTTCAGGGCGATCGACCATCGCCGGCAATCGTAGGGAAGCGGCCGCCCGGAGCCGCCAGAGGCCGCGTGCGGTCGCAAGCTGCGGTGGCATTCCAGCTCAGGTCTTCGGCAGGAGCTTTGCTAGCATGCGGGCGCCCGCAGGACGGGCTTTTTTCTGCCATGCCGAACATCAACCAACAGAAACGCAGGGTCCGAAGCGCAGCCCGACAGCGGCTGGAGAACCTGCGCTGGCGCTCGACGGTGAAGACGCTCCAGAAGCGCCTCGAGACCGCTGTCGCGAACGGAGACAAGGAGCGCATCGGGAGTGAGCACCGCGAGCTCGTGCGCTGGCTCGACAAGGCCGCGGCCCAGGGCGGGATGCACAAGAACCGGGCTGCCCGCAAGAAGTCTCAGGCCGCCAGGCTCGTCGGCTCCGTCTAGCCGCTCGCAAGCGCGCCTCCGGCAGGCCGGGCCCGGGACACCCGCGGCCCACCTCCCGCTTTTCAGCCTAGCGAGGAAGATCGCGCGCGTGGCGCGCGAAGCGTGACGCCTTCGTCACGAGCTGTCGCAAGTTAGGGCGCCCGCGGAGAACGAGCCGCGCCCGGCTTGCGGCACCTAGTGGTGTGCGAGCTCCGACGTCCTCGTGACGTCGACGACCGCGCGGATGAGCTCCAGCTCCCCGGCCAGGCGGCTCGCGCCCTTCAGCGCCTCGTCCAGGTCCGCGAGACGCACGATCGCGTCGTCGAGCTCCTCGCG
This sequence comes from Gaiellaceae bacterium, assembly GCA_035632855.1. Classification (GTDB taxonomy): domain Bacteria; phylum Actinomycetota; class Thermoleophilia; order Gaiellales; family Gaiellaceae; genus DASQGA01. The sequence continues at coordinate 1,859 of DASQGA010000054.1, forward strand.
CGAGTAGTTCCGCGAGTGGTCGAGCGCCTTCCGCACGCGGAACTCGTGCCTGCGCACCTTCTTCGCGATCTCCTTCGTAGGAAGACCTTCCTCTGCGAAGACCTGGACGACGCGTACGAGCTCGACCTGGCCCGTCAGCTTCATGGCGACGACGAAGGGATCGTTGTTCTCGAGCGCAGCCTCGCAGACCTCGAGCGTCGCCTGGACGTTCCGCGATCCCCACGCGTCGGCCAGTGCCCAGCCCGGCGGCTCGTTCGCAGAGACGGCGAGCTGCTCGACGTCTCGCCGGCTGACCGGCTCGGTTCCGGCCCACGCTGAGATCTTCTCGAGCTCGGTCGTCAGAGCTGTCGGGTCGTCGCCGACGATCTCGATGAGCGCACGCACCGACTCGCCATCCAATTGGAGGTGGAGCCCTTCGAGCTGCGCTCGCACCCAACCCGGTAGATCTCGCGGCTTCGGAATGTCGAAGGCGAGCACCTTCCCACCCTTCTTCAAGGCGTCGGCGAGCGTCGACGTTTTAGGTGGCTCGGCGGTCACGAGCGCCAGAATCGAGCCGGGTGCCGGATCGAGGAGATAGGCGGCGATGGCCTGAGCGTCCTCGGGCTTCCAGCGCTCGACCCCTTCGACGACGACGAGCCGGTCCGCTTCGGACCCGAAGAGCCCCATCGCGTTACACGCCTCGACCGCGGCCGTGCCGCTCGTGTCGGAGGCATCCAGCAGCTCGAGGGTTTCGTTCCCGATCCGGGCGCGGAGCCTGCTCAGCGCCCGCCGAACCTTCGACCCATCGGTCCCGTTCAGAAGGTAGACAGGCAGGAGCGGCTCGCGGGACATCCACGCGGAGCATAGTCAGCGTCCCGTCCGGACCTGGAAGCTCCGCCCATCGGTTTCGATCACGACTCGCCCGTCCGCGTCCGTCCGATACACGTCGAGACTCGGGTCACGCGCGAGCGCCGCGAGGGTCGACGGCGTCGGGTGGCCGTAGTCGTTGCCCGAGCCGACCGAGATCACCGCGATTCGCGGATCCACCAGCTCCAGGAGCTCGGGGAGTCCCGGGTCGGACGATCCGTGATGGGCAACCTTCAGCACCTCGGCCGCGGGCGGATGGAGCGGCAAAGTTACGTCGGATTCGGCGTCAGCGGTGAGCAGAATGTCGAAGGAGCCAAAGGTGGCGAGCAAGACGACCGCATGCTGATGTGGATCCTCGCTCTCGACGCCAGATCCGTCCGGCCAGAGGACACGGAGACGGAGACGACCGAGCCGGAACAAGAGTCCGACTCGCGCCGGAACGATCCGGACATGCTCCTGTCGCGCCTCTGCGAGCGCCGCTCGCTCGTCGGAGCTGTGCGTCGGCTCGAGCGGGTCGAGGACGAACCCGACCTCGAAACGATCGAGGATCTCGACAGCGCCACCCACGTGGTCGCGATGCGGATGGGTGAGGACGATGGCCGCCAGCCGGGAGACGCCGAGCGCCTGCAGCTGGTCGGCCACCTCGGCCTCGGGAGGACCTTCGTCCACGAGCAGCGCACCCTGCGCCACCTGCAGCAGGATGGCTTCGCCCTGGCCGACGTCGAGAACGGTCACGCGGAGACCGGCCGGTGGCGGGAGCGGAGCCTCCTCGCCGGCAGAGCGCCAGGCAAGGCCGAGAAGCGCCGCGATGGCCGCGAGCGCCAAAACGCGCCTGCCACGTGGAGGGCGAAGACGGATGGCGAGGCCGATCACGAGCAGGCCAACTGCGAGGACGGCTACCCCTCCCCCGGAGGAGACCTGGGCGTGCGGCAGCCCGCCCACGAGACGAGCGCTGAGCGCGAGGTACGCGGCCAGCCAGCCGTTCAGCCACCCGAGCGCCAGCGCGGCCGCCGGAAGGATCGGATCGAGCAGCGTCGCGGCGAAGGCGAGTCCCAGAAGAGGCGCGACGACCGGCTCCGCCAGGGCGTTCCCGAGCACTGAGTACACGGGAATCGAGCCGAACTCGAGCCAGAGGATCGGCGCCGTTACGACTCCACAGGCGGCCGAGACCGCGAGCGCTGCCGCGAGCCGGCGTGGTAACGGGTACCCCTCCAGTCGCCGCTCGACTCTCGGAACAGCGACGAAGATCGCGGAGACGGCCGCGAACGACAGTTGAAAGCCTGGCTCGAGGAGGGTGTAGGGCGTCACTGCCATCAGCACCGCCCCGCCTACCAGGAGCGCGTACCAACGGTCGGCGGGCCGCGACGCGAGCCACGCCAACGACGCGAGCGATCCGGCGACTCCAGCCCGCACGACGGAGGGCTGCCATCCCACTGCGGCGACGTACGCGAGCACCGACGTCAGTGCTGCGACCTGGCCCGCCCAGCGGGGGAGGCCGAGACCCCAGGCAAGCAAGAGCGCCCCCGCGATCACGTAGGCAACGTTTTGGCCCGACACTGCCAAAAGGTGGTAGAGGCCCGAGGCGCGGAAGTCATCGCGGAGCTCCTGATCGAGCCCCTCGTCCTCTCCGAGCACGACGCCCGCGACGACTGCCCGCCGCTCGCCGTCGAGCCCGGGCGCGAGCGAGCGATCAACGCTTCGCCGTAGCGCGTCCGCGAGCCCTCCGATCCCGCCCCGGTGGCCGACGATGCGGTAGCCGCCTGCGACGAGCACGACGTGCACGCCTTGCCGCCTCAGGTAGGCAGCCTCGTCGAACCGCTCCCCCTCCTCAGCGCGACGCGGCCGGCGAACGCTGGCCACCACCTCGAGCAGCGATCCCTGTGGTGGTGCACGGCCACGCGGAAGCTCGAGGCGCGAGGGCTCGTCCATCCGCTTGGACCCGAACCTTTGCACCCGGATCGGCACCCGCACGGCGAACGCGCTACGGCGTGCCGGACCCGTGACCTCGACCAGCGCGGATCCGGCTTCTCCGGCGACGGGAGCAAGTTCGCTTTGGTCGATCTGGTTGAGTCGAGCGCTTCCCCACCAGAGCCCCGCCAGCAGGAGAGCGGTCCCCAGGGCTATCGTTCGTCGGGCTCCGAACCAGACCGAGGCGGCGGCCAAAACTCCTGCCGCAATCGCCAGAGCAAGAGTCGACGCGCGGACGACGAGCGACAGGCCGAGGCCCGCACAGAAGCAGCCGAGTAGGAGGTGGGGGGCGCGGGGGCGGCTAAGGAACCTCAAAGGTCGACGAGCGTTTTCAGCTCCTCGAGCCGAGCAGGCCCGATGCCTGGAACGGCGTCGAGTTCCTCGACGGCCTGGAAGGCCCCGTGCTCGGTTCGATAGGCCAGGATCTTCTGAGCGGTGATCGGCCCGACGCCCGGAAGCGTGTCGAGCTGCTCGAGCGTCGCGGAGTTCAGATGGACCTTCTGGCCCGTCACGCCGGAACCTGTGACGCCGCCTGCCACCGCTGTGGTCGGCCCGGGATCGCCGCGGGCCGGGACCATCACCTGCTGCCCGTCGGCGACCGGGGAGGCGAGGTTCACGAGCTCGAGCGCTGCTTTTCGCTTGGCTCCTCCCGCCCGGCGGATCGCATCCGCGGTGCGACTGCCTTCGCGCAGTTGATAAAGGCCCGGCTTCCGCACTGCGCCGACCACATGAACGAGGAGGGTGCGGGCCGGGGCTTTCTCAGCCGCGAGCGTGCCGGCAGGCTCCCCGGACGCTTCCGGACGAGCCTGACCGCCTTCCCCGCCCAGCGCGAAGCGACCTCCGATGGCCAGGAGGAGCAAGGCGGCGAGCGCGTAGGCGGCCGCCCGCCGGCGCGAGATCGTCGGCATCTGCACGCTCCGATGCTCGCGCCGAAAGACGCGCGGGTGACGCACTCTTCGTGCCGGTTCTGCGACGACGCCGTGCCGCGCGCGCGGAGCGCCGCGCCGGCGCTAGCTCTTCAGCGACTCAGACGCGTCGAACTGCTCTTCTTCGGTCGAGCCCTTGAGCGCGAGCGTCGAGCTTACGCCCGCCGACGCGGCTTCGGAGACGCCGTCGAAGTACCCGGCGCCGACCTCCCGCTGGTGCCGCGTCGCCGTGTAGCCCTCGGACTCGAGCTCGAACTCCCGCTCCTGGAGCCGGACGTAGGCGGTCATGCCCTCCTCGGCGTACCCGCGCGCCAGCTCAAACATCGACTCGTTCAGCGCGTGGAAGCCCGCCAGGGTGATGAACTGGAACTTGTAGCCGAGCGCCCCGAGGTCGTCCTGGAAGCTCGCGATCGCCTCGTCGTCGAGGGCCCGCTTCCAGTTGAAGGACGGCGAGCAGTTGTAGGCCATGAGCTTGCCGGGGAACTCGGCGTGGACGGCCTCGGCGAAGGCATGGGCCTCCTCGAGGTCCGGCGTGGAAGTCTCGAACCAGAGAACGTCGGCGTAGGGCGCATACGCGAGCGCGCGAGCGATCACCGGCTCGAGCCCGGGCCGCACGTGGAAGTAGCCCTCGGGGGTCCGCTCGCCGGTTACGAACTCGCGGTCGCGCTCGTCGACGTCGCTCGTCAGGAGCGTCGCGGAGAGCGCGTCGGTCCGGGCCACCAGCACCGTCGGGGCGCCCATGACGTCGGCGGCGAGCCGGGCGGCATTCAGCGTCCGCACGAACTGGCTTGTGGGGACGAGCACCTTGCCCCCGAGATGCCCGCACTTCTTCTCGGACGCGAGCTGGTCTTCGAAATGCACGCCCGCGGCGCCCGCCTCGACCATTCCCTTCATGAGCTCGAACGCGTTCAACGGCCCGCCGAACCCGGCCTCTGCGTCGGCGACGATCGGTGCGAGCCAGTAGGTGTCGGTCTTGCCCTCGGACCACTCGATCTGGTCGGCCCGCCGAAGCGCGTTGTTGAGGCGCCTGACCGCCGCGGGGACGCTGTTGGCCGGATAGAGGCTCTGGTCGGGATAGACCTCGCCTGCGAGGTTGCCGTCGGCGGCTACCTGCCAGCCGGAGAGGTAGATCGCCTCGAGCCCGGCCTTCACCATCTGGACGGCCTGGCCGCCCGAGATGGCCCCGAGCGCGCGCACGTATCCGTCTCCGCTCAGGAGCTCCCAGAGGCGCTTCGCGCCGAGCTCAGCCAGCGTGTGCTGAACGTGGACCGAGCCTCGGAGCCGAACGACGTCTTCCGCTCCGTACGCGCGCTCGATACCCGCCCAGCGCTTCCTTTGCCACGCTTCTGCGAGCGTGTCCACCTGCCCGTTGAACTGGCTCATGCCTCTCCCCCTGTCCCCGTATTCGACTGTACACACGACAGTCGGCGCTTCAGGCGCTGTCTGTCCCAGCCCGAGTCGTGCGACGCCGGGTTAATCCGTGTCGTGATCACGCTCGCACCACTCCGGACAGGTGCACTCCGCCACCTCGGCCGTGCAGAGCGTCATGACCGGCCTGAGCTCGGACACGACGGGCGCGTCTATCTCGACGATCTCAAAGCTCGAATGCAACATCAGTTCGAGTTTAGGCCCGAGAACGCTATTCGTAAAATCGTTTACTTAGATCGAATACATAGATACGATCTATGAATGCTGCTGGCGCAGATCGAAGGCTTTGTCGCAGTCGCGCGGAGTCAGAAGCTCGGGCGCGCGGCGGGAGAGCTGTTCATTACGCAGCCGGCGCTGACGGCGCGCATCCAACGCCTCGAGCAGGGCCTCGGCGTCCCCCTCTTCGTCCGCACCCCGACCGGCATGCGCCTTACCGACCCCGGGCGGACGTTTCTCCCCTGGGCAGTGCGCGCGCTCGACGCCGTCAACGAGGGTCGCCGGCACGTAGAGGACATCGCTCGCGGCGGCGCCGGAGAGCTTGCGATCGGAGCAGCGCCGGCTGTCAGTACCTACGTCCTCCCGGCGCTCCTGAAGAGCTTCTCGGACGATTCGCCGAACGTGAGTCTCATCGTCCGAACCGGCCATTCGGAAGAGGTCCTCGAGATGGTCTTGCGGGGCGAGGCGGAGGTTGGCCTCGTACGCGCACTTCTCCATCCGCAGATCCAGAGCGTGCCGTTCTACGAGGAGACGCTCGTCCTGGTCACGGACCCGTCGCACCCGTTCGCCACCCGCACCCGCATCTCGCTTTCAGAGATCGCCGAGGCGCAGCTCATCCTCTTCGACCGCACCTCGAGCTATCACGGGCTCACGAGCTCGTTCTTCCGCGAGGCGGGAGTGACGCCGCGCGGCGTCATGGAGCTCGACAACATCGACGCAACGAAGAAGATGGTGCAGCAGGGGCTCGGCGTTGCCCTCCTGCC
>DASQGA010000055.1:0-2497 GCA_035632855.1 Gaiellaceae bacterium
GGTTCGCGCAGCGCGTGCTGCATGGGGTCGGGGAGGACGGCGCCCGCGAGGAGATCGTGATCTGGATCGAGCGTCGTCCGGGGGCAGTCTGGTCGGTCGGCCGGGCGATCGACCCGAAGTCCCGCCCGGTCGTCACACCCCGGGGTGAGGACTTCCTGTTCGAGGGCTACGAGATGGGGGACGCGCTCGAGGCCGCGAATAACGCACTCTCGGACGACCTAATGGTGTCGTCAGGCGACGGGCTGAACGAGGACGTAGCGCCGTTCGTCGAGGATGAGCTCTTGAAACCGCTCGAGCGCTGGTTCTTCGGCCACCCTCTCCACTAGTAGGAGGGCTCGGCGGAACGCAGCTGTGCCGCCGGGCCGCGCTACTCGCCCCGAGGCGGCGTCCTCCGTCGCACCGATAGCGCTGCTATCGGCACTCCCTGCGTCCTTGCCTCGGAACGACCATCGCACCCCGACGACGAGCGGCGTTCCACCAATCCCTCCTAGCGGAGGCACTACTCAGGCGACGCCGATCTGGCCTGCGAGCTCGCGGGAGATGGCATGCTCGTTCCCTGCGACGTCGATCGTGACCGGCCCCCCGAAAGGAGCCGCGCTTCGTACGGTCACGAGGCACCCGGGGAGCAGGTCGAGCTCGGCGAGATACCGGACGAGGCCCGCGTCCCCGTCGGGGATCCGCTTCACCGTTGCAGCCTCGCCGGGCGCGAGCGCGTCGAGTGACCGAAGCTCGGGCCGCTCGACGTTCAGCGAGGCGTCGGGGATGGGATCTCCGTGCGGGTCGTGGGTCGGATACCCGAGCGCCTGGTCGATCCGCGCCTCGAGCTCCTCCGAGATGACATGCTCGAGCCGGTCGGCCTCGGCGTGCACGGCATCGATCCCGAGCCCCAGGGTCTGGGCCAGATACTGCTCCAGGAGGCGGTGGTGTCGGACCACCTCGAGGGCGATCTTCCCGCCGGCTTCGGTGAGTTCGACCCCCTGGTAGGGAGCATGGTCGGCCAGCCCCAGGGCGGCGAGCTTCTTCAGCATCGAGGTGACGGACGAGGGGGCGACCCCCATGCGACGTGAGATCGCCGAGGTGGTCGCACGCTCGCCCGCCACCTGGAGCTTGTAGATCTCCTTCAGGTAGTCCTGGATCGCCTCGCTCAGATCAGGTTTAGACACGTCTCAAAGTCTACGAGGCGCCGCTCCCTGCGTCCTGATTCGCGAGGCATTGCTACCCTCGGCCGCCGTGCTGATTCGGCTCGGCCACAGTCCCAATCCCGACGATGCATTCATGTTCTGGGGTCTCGCCTCCGGCGTGGTCGGTCAACGTGAGTTCGAGTTCGAGCACGTCTTGAACGACACCCAGACGCTCAACGAATGGGCGCTCGAGGGTCGGCTCGAGGTGAGCGCGATCTCGCTGCATACCTACCCCTTCGTGCAGGACCGCTACATCATGCTTCCGCACGGGGCCAGCATGGGCTCCGGATACGGGCCGGTGGTCGTCACGCGCGAGCCCATGAGCGCGGAAGACCTTCACGACGTCGAGATCGCCGTGCCCGGGCGGATGACGACGGCGTATCTCGTCCTCCGCCTCTTCCTCGGAGGCGACTTTCGCCACCGCGAGGTTGCGTTCGACCGGGTCATGGAAGAGGTCCGCTCTGGTAGCTCTGACGCCGGGCTCCTCGTCCACGAAGGTCAGCTCACGTACGGGCGCCAGGGGTTTCACCGCGTCGTCGACCTCGGCGAGTGGTGGCTGCTCGAGACAGGCCTTCCCTTGCCACTCGGGATCAACGTAGCCCGTCGCGACCTCGGCGCGGAGATCCTGCACGAGCTCTGCGAAGTGCTGGCCGAGTCGATCGAGGCGGGGCTCGCGAGTCGCACGGAGGCTCTCGCCTACGCGATGCAGTACGGACGTGGCCTCGACCCGGGTCTCGTGGACCGCTTCGTCGGGATGTACGTGGATGAGCTGACGCAGGACTACGGCGACGAGGGCCGACAGGCGGTTCGCGAGCTTCTCGAGCGTGGTGGGCGAGCAGGCGCCTTCGACGAGCCTGTTCGGGTCGAGTTCGTCAGCTAGCCCGAAAGTAGACTGGCCTCATGGCCGAGGCAGTGATTCTCGCTGGCGTCCGCACCCCGGTTGGACGCTACGGAGGTGCGCTTTCCGGGCACCGTCCTGACGACCTAGCGGCACTTGCGATCGCCGCGGCCGTGGAGCGGGCGGGAGTCGCAGCGGGGGAGATCGAGGACGTGTACTTCGGCTGCGCGAACCAGGCCGGCGAGGACAATCGCAACGTCGCCCGGATGGCGGCGCTCCTCGCCGGGCTTCCGGAGGCCGTTGCGGGAGTGACCGTGAACCGGCTCTGCGCCTCCGGCCTCTCGGCCGTCGTCTCCGCGTGCCACGCCGTTCGCTCCGGAGACGGAGAGCTGTTCGTGGCGGGGGGTGTGGAGTCGATGACCAGGGCCCCGCTGGTCCTGGCGAAGCCCGAGCGAGCCTACGAGCGGGGCGACCGGAC
>DASQGA010000056.1:0-2232 GCA_035632855.1 Gaiellaceae bacterium
GGGCTTGCGGTCGCAGCCGGGTATGCCTCCATCGACGCCGCAGGCGGAAGCGGCTATCTGGGAGCGTTCATCGCCGGACTGATCGCGGGCAACACCGAGCTCCTCGGGCTCCGGGTCGCGAAGCCCATACGGGAGGAGATCGATCAGTTCGCCGGATTGACAGCGGATGTCGTCGTGTTGCTGGTCTTCATCACGCTCGGCGCCAACCTGCCGCTCCGGACGATGGCCGACAACCTGTTGCCGGCCCTCGCCGTCCTAGCCGTCCTCCTCTTCGTCGCGAGGCCGCTGACCGTGCTCGCGTGCCTCCTCCCCGACCGACGCGGCCGGTGGACACGAAACGAAATGGTTTTCATCGGCTGGACGCGCGAGACGGGCGTCGTGCCCGCGGCGGTGGCCGGCCTGCTCCTGGCCATGGGCGTCCCGAACGAGGACGAGATGGTGACGGTGGTGGCGCTCGCGATCGTGGTGACCCTCGCGCTCCAGGCCACCACCAAGGCCTGGCTCGCGGAGCGCCTGGGTCTTCTAGAACACCCGTACTAGGACGGTCAGGAAGGCTTGAGCAGCACCTGGCGGAGCTCGTCCTCCCGCCCCGGCTCGAGGATGGCAAGCACCTGGTCACCTGCGCGGAGCTCGGTGGCGCCGACGGCGATCTCCGCCTGGCCCTCCCGCATGACCGAGATCAGGCGCGCCTCTTGCGGGAGGCTGAGCTGCTCGATCCGCTTGCCGTCGGCCTTCGAGCCTCGAAGGATCTCGACCTCGACGATCTCGAGATTCTCCTTGCGAAGCTCGAGCAGGTGGACGAGCTCGTGCTCGGGAACCTCGTGCTCGATTAGGGCCATTACCATCGACGTCGCCGAGACGGTCGGCGAGATCCCGAGGAGATCGAAGAGCTTGTGGTTTCGAGGGTCGTTCACCCGCGCCACCACTTTGGGCACGTCGTAGCGCTCCTTCGCCAGCTGGCAGATGACGATGTTGTCCTCGTCGTCGCCCGTCACCGCCACGAGGATGTCGGGCGGACGCTTAATGCCGGCCTGCTCCAGCACGTGCAGCTCGGTGCCGTCGCCATAGAGGGCTCCGTGCTGGAACTCCTCCTCGAGGGAGTGGTAGCGCCGCTCGTCCTGCTCGACGAGGACGATCTCGTGCTTCAGCCTCCGGAGCGTCCGAGTGACGTTCGTGCCGACCTTTCCACCACCCACGACCAGGACGAACATCAGGAATAGATGGTTGGTCGGTAATTGGCGTGCCCGCGGGGACGGGCCAGACCAAGCCAGGGTGTGCCATCGTCCGCTGGCAAGGCTAGAAGCCTTGACAAGGGGGAGGGTGCGGCCTGGCGCAGTGTCTGGGCCGCCATCCGTGGGTGCGGTAATTGCCGATCAACCATCTGGCTGCTCTTGCAGCACGACACTCGTCAGCTCGTCGATCGCCGTCCGGGTCGGCGACACGATCGCAAGGCCGCGACCCGCGTAGAACTCCGCCCGTGCCGGATCGAGGATCCGGACCGCAACGGACGGCACCTCGTAACGGAGCTTCGCCACCTGGGCGATGACGATGTTCGTGTTGTCGCCGCTCGTAGCCACGATGACGGCGTCCGCGCCCTCGATCCCGGCGCGCTCGAGGAGTTCGGTGTCCATGCCATGGCCGACCTGGAACTCGCCGAGCCAGCTCTCGCCGAGCCTCGCCAGGGCCTCTTCGGTCTTGTCGACCACGACGACTTCCCAGTCCGCTGCCAGCATCCGCTTCGCGACCGCGGAGCCGACCCGGCCGGATCCGATGACAAGCGCCCTCACGGCTCCACTGTAGTTTCTTCCAGAACCCCCTGGGGATAGGCAACGACCATGACCTCGCAAGGCGCGCGCCTGAGAACGTAGTCCACTGTCGGGCTGAAGAAGCGAGATTGGCGGCGCCAGCGCGGAGCGGAGCCCATGACGATCAGATCCGCCTTTTGATCGCGCGCGTGCTCGACGATTGCCTCACCGATCGCCCGGGCCCGGACGACCTCTCCCTCGACCGTGATGCCGTGCTCCGCGGCCAGCGACCTGGCCTCCACGAGCGCCGCTTCCGCATCGCGGTCCCGTTCGCCGAGCTCGGCGTCGAGCGGAAGCTCGAGCGGCACCGGGATGACGCTCAGGACACGTACCGGGCAGCCTTGCTCTTCGGCCAGCTTGAGGGCCGTGGCAAGCACCTCGTCGCCGATCGGGCCGAGCTTGAGCGGGACCAGGATGCGCTCGTAGA
>DASQGA010000057.1:0-3918 GCA_035632855.1 Gaiellaceae bacterium
GTACATCGCGACGTCAGCGTTGCGCAGGAGCTCCTCCGCGTCAGAGGAGCCAAACTCGTCCCCGGCCAGGCAGATGCCCACGCTCGCACGGGGGTAGACCTGCTTGCCGTCAACGTCGTACTGGAGTTCGAGGACGCGCAGGATCCGCCCCGCAAGGTCGGCTGCCTCCGCCGAGTCCGTGATCTCATCGAGCAGGATGGCGAACTCATCGCCGCCGAAGCGCGCCACCGTATCGGCCGGCCGCACAGTGCCCTGGAGGCGTCGCGCCACCTCCTGCAGGACCGTGTCGCCGGCCGCGTGGCCCAGGCTGTCGTTGACGGTCTTGAAATCGTCCAGATCGATGAACATGACACCGATCGCCGGGCCTCCGCGAAGCGAGCGCATGATGGAGTGCTGGACACGGTCGGCGAACAGCGCCCGGTTAGCGAGGCTCGTGACCGGGTCGTGGAAGGCCTGGTGCGCGAGCTGGTCCTCGAACGCCTTGCGCTCGCTAACGTCCCGGCTGTTCAGAACAACGCCGCGGACGTGCTCGTCCTGCAGCAGGTCCGTGTGCTGAACCTCAAACTGGAGCCAGGTGCCGTCGCGGTGCCTGAGCGAGCACTCGAGCACATGGGTGTCAGAGCCACCGCCCACGTAGGCTTCGCCCACGCCGGCCACGATCTGCGCCAGCCGTGGCCGGTCGGAGGCGCTGAGCAGCCGGGCGAAGTCGCTTCCCTCGATCTCGCCGACGCGATAGCCGAGGACGCGCTCGACGGACGGGCTCTGGTACGTGACGGTGCCATGGGCGTCGAGGACGGTGATGAGGTCGCTCGAGTGGGCGACCAGGGACCGGAACCGGGCTTCGCTCTGACGACGGTGCAGGTCCTCGGCAAGCGATGCTCCCTCGACGGCGAGGGACACCTGTGAAGCAAGCGACTCGAGCGAGTCGACGAGCTCGCGGGGTATGCCGACCGGCGAGCACAAAACGAGGAGCCCGCGAGACACGTCACGAACCGAAAGCGGCAGGAGCAGCACGGCCTGGCCGTCATGAAGGCGAAGCTGGCTGCGCACTTCCTCGGGCAGTCTCGTGAGCGAGACCTGCTGAGTGGCCTTGCCGGACTCGCGGAGCCACCCAGCGGCTGTTTTCGAAACCAGCCATTCGCCGTCGTCCCCTGACGAGGCGGCGACAACCGCGCCATCGCCATTCAGCAGGACGAGACGAACGCTCGCCGGCTTCCCGACGAGAGCGAGGACGGTCGAGATGGCAGCCTCGTTGACCTGCTCCCGACCCGCTGCGGCGACTAGCTCGACGCCTGCGCCTCGCAGCGCCAGCTCGCGCGCCGCAGCACGCTGCTCTTGCCGCACCAGGCCAGCCATTCGGGTGACAACGAGAAGAAACAGCAAGGCCGACGCCACGATCAGAACCAGGGTGTCCGGGTTGTCCAGCTCCTGGTAGAAACGGACGCCGGGCGCAATCAGACAGGCTCCGGCGAGCAGCCCGAGGCGGAGCGGGGTGAGCCGAGTGCGTGAATCGAGCGCAGGCTCGTCGAGCGTGCGCATGGACGGGTGGAGCGCAGCCGCGCCCCAGAGCAAGTAGTAGGCAATCCAGCCGACGTCGTAGCTGAGCTGATGGTTGTACGCGTCCGTGAGCAGGGCATAGGTGTAGGCGGAGTCCACGGCGAGGAGCGAGACGATGCTCCCGACGAGGAGATAGAAAGCCGGCGCGCGCTTGCCTGTGTCGACCGCGAGGCGGATTACGGCGGCGAGGAGCAGGATGTCGCCGAGCGGATAGGCGGCAGACACCGACTTTTCGAGGAGCGTGAGCCCCGAGAGGTGGATGTTCGGCGCGACGAGGAAGACCCAGGAGAGCAGGGCGAAGCCGACGGTGAGAATGAGGGAGTCGATGACGCCGGCCCGGTCGCCTCCCGGGTTGCGCCGTCTCACGAGGACGAGCAGCCCCGCCACCAGGGCGGGGTAGACGGTCAGGTAGATCGCATCCCCGAGCGACGGGAACTCCACCTCGACGCCGAAGAGCTTCGGGTAGCTGTACGTGTAGAGGTCGCCGGCGAAGAAGAGGAACTGGCCGGCGATGATGAGGAGCCAAGCGGCGCGCGCCTTCGGCCGGTGGAGATAGATCCCGACCGCGATCGCGACCGACGAGGAGAGGCCGAGGAGGTTGATGAGCGGGCCGCTCGCCTTGAGGGGCGGGAACCACAAGTACCCGGCGGTGAAGAGGCCGCCGACGGCGAGGAAGAGGATCCAGGCGCGGGCGCGCCAGTCGATGCCGACGAGCCGGCTCACGCCGCGTATTCCTGGGAACGGGCGGGCCGAAGGTCGAAAGCCATGGCGAGCTTGCCGAGAACATCGACGAGCTGCTCGATCTCGGCCTGGGAGTTGGCGGCTGTGACCTGAATGCGGAATCCGACCTCGCCCTTCGGCACGAGCGGGTAGGCGGCGAGGGTCACGTACACGCCGTGATCGAAGAGAAAGCGCCCCGCCGCATCGATATCCTCGTGGCGCGCGAGCGGGACCTCGATGATCGGGAAGCCCGAGCGGTTCGGGGTGTAGACCCCTAGTCGATCGAGGCACTGAAGCACCTCGTCGGTCTTGCGCCACAGATCCGCGCGGATCGCGTCGCCGCGGGCCTCGTTGACGCTGAAGCCGGCGAGCACGGTCGCGAGCGAGGCGATCGGCGAGGGCCCCGAGTAGAGGTAGGGCGGCGCGGCCGTCTTGAGCAGCTCCTTGAGGTCGGTAGGGCAGGCCACGAATGCCGCGAGCGACGAGTACGACTTGGAGAAGCCGGCCACCAGCACGATCCCGTCGTACGACTCACCGCAGTGGCGGACGATGCTGTTCCCCCGAATGCCGTACGAGCTCGGCTCGTCCGCGGCCCGCTCGCCGATCACCCCGAACCCATGCGCGTCGTCGACGTACAGCACCGCGTCGTAGCGACGAGCGAGCTGGGCGAAGTCTTGTAAATCGGGAGCGTTTCCGGTCATGCTGTTGACGCCGTCCATACAGACCAGCCGAGTGGTCGAGCGGTCCTGCCGCAAGAGCTGCTCGAGGTCGTCGGGATCCTCGAAGCGGAATCTCTTCACCGTCGCCCCGCGGGCCGCCGCGAACTGGCAGCCGTCGTAGATCGTCTTGTGAGCCCGGTTGTCGACGAAGATCGTCCCGTCTCCCGCCAGCACTGGGATCACGGACAGGTGGATCAGGGTGATCGTCGGGATCACGAGCGCGTCCTCGCAGCCGAGGAGCTCGATCAGACGCTCCTCGATCTGCTGGTAGAGGACGGGGCTGCCCAGCATGCGCGACCAGCTCGGATGCGTCCCCCACTTCTCGAGGTACTCGGGGACAGCCGAGATGATCTCGCGGTCGAGGTCGAATCCAAGGTAGTTGCAGGAGGCGAAATCGGCCAACCACTGGTCGCCGATGCGGATCATCCGGCCGTCGATCTCGTCGATGACGGCGTCCGTCATCGGGTTGGACCGCTCGAGCTCAGCCAGCTCGCTGCAGGCCGCCAGCCATCGATCCGTCCATCTTGGGGATGCGAACGGGGACCGAGGGCCGTCTGCGCGGTAGGCGCTCTTGCGTTCGTCGCGCGCGTGGCCCCGCGGCGCGGTTGGGCCCGCCGGCTTCTCCACCGGAGCAGGGCGGGGTGTTTTTCTCGTTCTTCCTCTCACGAACGCTCCTCGCTTTCGAGGGACCACAGGGCGCCGTTCAAACAGACGTTGTGTGCGGTCTGACGCGTGTGCCTCCCCCCAATGGGGGATCGCGCAATCCCCGATCACTCTGCGCCGACCCGCTCCTCGGCCGGATCCTCCTCCTCGGGGAGCTACGCGTGCGCCCGCGTTCGCGCTGGCTACGCCGACCGCGTTGTGCGGCCTGTGGGGTGCGCAAATCCATTTGTTCGCTCGAGGGCGCTTCGGAGCTGGCTCG
>DASQGA010000058.1:0-8488 GCA_035632855.1 Gaiellaceae bacterium
GTTCGAGTTCCTGAACTCGTTCGAACTCTGGGGCCACATCCTCACCTATGAGACCGAGGAGCCTGAGACGAGGCCCGGCGGTTGCTTTTATCAAGGGCTGCGAAACCAGGGGAAGTTCAACACGAAGCTCCCTCTTGCCGATTACCCGTTCGACGAGCAGCGGCTTAGTGTCGAGCTCGAGGACGGCGTTCTGGACGAGGCGCAGCTCCGCTACGTCCCGGACTTCCGTCCGGCCGCGCGCAACCCTGAGATGACGTTTCCGGGCTACGACATCGGCCAGCCGAAGCTCGAGGTCGTCTCCTATCCGTACGCGACGCAGTTCGGTGAACGTGCGGGGGACTTCCCGTCGTACTCGCGGGCGCGCTTCGTGCTCTCCGTCACGCGGCCCGCTGGAACCTACTCGGTCAAGCTGCTCTTGCCGATCATCATCGTGCTCATCTCCGCCGGGCTCATGTTCATCGTGCGCCCCGATTCTTCGAGGGGCGCATCGGGATCGGAATCACAGCGCTGCTCACTCTCGTGGCCTTGCAGCTGACGACCAACTCTGCGCTCCCCGAGGTGAACTATCTGCTCATGATCGACAAGATCTACATCGCCTCCTACGCGTTCATCGTGACTAGCCTTGGGCTCGTGGCGCGGACTTCATGGTTGGCAGGCGACCTCCCGCGGGCCGTTCGCTTCGACCGCCTCAGTCTCCTATTCGTGGCGGGCGCCTACGTGCTCGTCTTGGCGCTGATCGTGGGCCTGCAGTTGAGCTGATCGCGGCGTCGAGGTGGGCGTCCACCATGCACCAGGCGATCCGCAGATCAACCTGAGACCTGGATGGATACTCGCCGCATGGAGATCCGTCGTCCGACTCTCGCCGATGCCGCCGGCGTTGCCGAGCTCCTGACAGCGCGGGACGCCATCGATTTCGGCGAAACCCGCGAGACGACGGGAGACGAGGTGGCGAGCTGGTGGCGACCTGAGCTGAAGCGGCTGGCTCAGGAGACCTGGGTGGCGTTTGAGGAGGGGAGGGTCGTCGGTTATGCGAGCGTCAGGCCAACCGGCGATGTTGCTGCCATCGACGACGAGTCGAGTGTCCACCCTGACGCGCGCGGGCGTGGGATCGGCTCTGCTCTCGTCGACGAGGCGGAAGGCCTCGCGATCGCGCGCCGCCTTCCGAGGGTTCACCTCACCGTCGTGAACGACGATGGTCGCTCGCTGGCCCGCGAACGAGGCTACGCGCTCGTCCGTCATTTCTGGAGGATGGAGATCGATCTTTCCGATTCCGAGCCGGTTGAGCCCGAGCTCCCCGAGGGAGTCGCCATCCGTCAGTACCGTCCCGGCGCGGACGACCAGGCTCTCCACGCCATGGACCAGGAGGCGTTTGGCGAGCATTGGGAGTTTGTCCCCACCGAGCTCGACGAGTGGCTCGGCTGGCGCCAGGAGCGAGAGGATTACGTCCCCGCGCTCTGGCAGCTTGCGGTCGCAGAAGGAGAGGTCGCCGGCGCCGCCCTCTGCTTCGGCGAGCGCGACCGTGGCTGGGTGCTCGATCTCGGCGTGAGGAAGCGCTGGCGCGGCCGGGGGCTCGGACTTGCGCTGCTCCACGCCGGCTTTCGGGAGCTTCGCGGGGGCGGGTACACGAAGGTCGGGCTCGAGGTCGACTCCGCGAACGAGACCGGCGCGACGCGGCTCTACGAGCGAGCCGGCATGGCGGTCACGCGCCAGTACGACACGTACGAGAAGCGGTTCGCCGGCGAGTAGTCTCCCGCGGGTGAGCGAGCCCCATGTCGACGTCGTCGAGGAGGGCCGGCGGCTCATCAGGCTCGCGGAGCAGGAGAAGCTCCCGCTCCGCCTCCTCGGAGGTGTCGCCGTCAGGCTCCGTGGACCCGGGCCGGGCCATCCGGCCTTCGAGCGCTCGATCGGGGAGCGGAAGCGGTGGTACGAGCTGCCGGAAGAGGTTGCCGGCGGCCCCTAGCCGCGCCCTCCTTCTTTGTTGCAGATACGGCGTCACTGTTGCAATACTTGCGTCAGTGCAATCCGCAGACAAGGCACTCGCGATCCTCGCCGCCTTCACTGACGCTCGACCCGAGCTCGGTGCAACCGAGCTCGCCGGGGAGCTCGGGATACACAAGAGCACCGTCTCGCGGCTGCTCGCAACGCTCGAGAGACGGGGACTGGTGCGCCGGGCCGGCGATCGCTTCCTGCCAGGGCCGGAGCTGGCGCGACTCGGCTCTCTCGCGGCCCGCGGCCTCGCACTTCTCCCAACCGCCCGCGAACCGCTTGTCCGCCTTGCAGGCGAGACCGGGGAGACCGTGAACCTCGCGATCCGGGAGGGCGATCGCGTCTTGAACGTTCATCAGGTCGAGACCTCCCACTACGTCGGAGTGAAGGACTGGACGGGTCGCACGACACCGCTCGACACGACCGCGAACGGCAAGGTGCTGCTCGCCTTCGGTGAGGGTGACGGCGATGTTTCCGCGGAGCTCGAACGCATTCGTGGCTGCGGCTACGCCACGGCTGTCGAGGAGCTCGAGCGTGGCCTGAACTCGGCGGCGGCGCCGGTCTTCGATTGCACGGGTGCGTGCGTGGCCGCGGTCTCGGTTGCCGGTCCGTCCTACCGCGTCACCGAGCGGCGGCTCGCAGATCTCGGCCTGGCGTGCGTCGCGGCCGCGGATGAGATCTCTGCCGGCCTCGGGCACAGGAGAGCTGCCTGATGTCCTGGGAGGTGCGGACGTTCGCCCCCGACGTGGTGGTCGCCCCCGACGCGGAGCGGCTCGAGGAGCTGGCGCGCGCCGAGCCGGCGCTCGCCGGGGTCGACGTCGCGGTCGTCGAGCCGGGGGAGCCGGTGCGGGTGACGCACGTTCTCGACGCGGTCGAGCCACGGATCCGTCCCGACCGTCGCAAGGCCTTCCCGACCGAGGAGCGAGCGGGCGAGGGCGTGACGAATCGGATCACGGACGTCGTCGTGCTCTCTTGTCTCGATTTTCCGGGCGAGGAGCGCCCGCTGCACGAGCAGGAGTCGATCGTCGATCTGGCCGGGCCGGCCGCCGACCTGACGCCTTTCGGCTCGATGCGAAATGTCGTCCTGACGTTTCACCCCGGCGACGGTGCGGATCACCGGGCCATCGACAGCGCAGTCCGGCGCGTGACCCTTGGTGCAGCCGAGATCCTGGCGGAGCCGACCCTGAGCGCCGAGCCGGTGCACACGCACACGTTCGCGCTCGGTTCGGCGGACGATTCGCTTCCGTCCGTCGCGGCGCTCGTGCAGCTCTCGGACCTCGGGCAGCTCTACCAGCTCTACCTCTATGGAACTCCGGTCGGCGAGGCCGGCCTGCCGAAGCTCGTCGATCCGGCTGAGGTGATGGACGGCGCTGTGACCGCGGGGGAGTACCACTGGGCGGCGATGCGGAACCCGACCCTCTTCTTCCAGCTCAACTCCCTGGTGCGAACCCTCTACCGCGAGCATGGCACGCGCCTGCGCTTCGCGGGCGTCGTCCTCATGCGGGGGTACGAGCAGTCGGCGGACGACAAGCAGCGTGCTGCCGACGAGGCCACCCGGCTCGCGGTCGAGCTCGGTGTCGACGGCGTTGTGATTACGACCGACGCCGGCGGCAGCAGCCACACGGACACGATGCTCACCTGTCGAGCTTGCGAGAACGCGGGCGTGAAGACAGCGGTGATCGTCTGCGAGGAAACCGATCTGGACGCGACGGAACCGATCCTGACCGACTGGGTCTCCGAGGCTGACTGCATCGTCTCGACCGGGAACGTCGAGCAGCTCGCGCCGGCGTGGAAGCCGGAGCGCGTGCTGGGCGGCGACCACCTGCTCGACGGGAGGCCGGCCGCCGAGGCGGGGCCCATCCCGGTCCGTAACTATCTGGGCGCCGCGAACCAGATGGGCCAGCTCGACCTGGGTGCGACGTCATGGTGAGAGCCGTCCACTACCTGAACCAGTTCTTTGCGGGCCTCGGCGGGGAGGAGGCCGCAGGCACCGAGCCCACTCGTCTCGACGGCCCGGTCGGCCCGGGCAGGGGACTTGCTGCCGCCCTCGAGGGGATCGAGATCGTCGCGACCATCGCCTGCGGTGACGACTACTTCAGCGAGCACGAGGAGGTTGCGCTCGAGCGACTCTTCGAGTTGATCGAGGAGGATCGCCCCGACCTGATGGTCGCGGGCCCGGCGTTCGGGTCCGGGCGGTACGGCTACGCCTGCGCTCGCGTCATTGCTGAGGCGGGCAAGCGTGCGATCCCCGGGCTCGCGGCGATGCACGAGGAGAATCCGGGTGTCGCAGCAGCAGCCGGCAAGGTGCTGATCGTCGCCACGGCAGTGAACGTGGCAGGCATGCGGGAGGCCCTGCCGCTGATTGCGTCGCTCGCGAGCACGGTGGCGAGCGGCCGCGAGCTGGGGCCACCGGAAGAGGAGGGGTACCTCCCGCGAGGACTACGGCGGAATCGGCACCACGAAGCCACTGGAGCCGAGCGAGCCGTGGATCTCCTCCTCGCCAAACTCGCCGGCGAGACGCGTTCCGAGGTCGGAGGCGCGTTCGACCGGGTCGAGCCTCCCGCCCGCGTGGAGGATCTCTCGCAGGCTCTCCTGGCCCTCGTGACCGAAGCGGGCTGCGTACCCCAGGGAAATCCCGATCGCCTGCCAAGCGTGCGCGCGCAGGCGTGGCTTCGGTACTCCCTCGCGGGTGAGAAGCGGCTCGAGGCTGGCGACTACGAGTGCGTCCACGGCGGCTTCGACGTCGCACGCGCGAACGAGGATCCGAACCGGCTCGTTCCGCTGGACACAGTGAGCGGTCTCGTCGGCGAGGGCCGGATCGGCCGGTTGCACGAGTTCTTCTACACGACGACCGGAAACGGCACACCCGTGGCAACCTCGACCGAGTTCGGCCGTGAGATCGCAGGAGAGCTGCGGGATGCGGGCGTCGAAGCCGTTCTCTTGTCGGGCACCTGAGGAACGGGTACGCGCTGCGGTGCAGTGCTCGCGAAGGAGATCGAGCGGGAAGGGATACCGACCGTGTTCGTGACCTCCCTGCCGACGATCTCGGCCATGATCGGCGTCAACCGAACGCTTCGCGGCCCGGCGATCACACATCCTTTTGGTCTCGACGAGGCGGAGCGTCGCCAGATCGTCGAGCGGGCACTCGAGATGCTCGAGACAGACGTCGAGGCGAAGACGGTCTGGGAGGTCGCATCTTGACGACCAACGAGTTACGTGGCGTCGTTCTTGACGCGCGTGTAGCTCGGGTCCCGACCCGCCCCCCTGCTCACGCGCGAGCGTACCGCTCGAAAACGCGCGCGTGGGACACTAAGTGTGCCGCTAGCGTCACGGAAGTCGAGCAACGGGTCACGTGAGCGCTGCCGCGATTCACGGGTGCTCGCTCGTGCTCGCGCACGCCCCCGACCTCGTCCAGCACGGGTCGAAGCCTGCGCGCGACATCGCGGCGACGCAGGACGGCCTGCTCGATCGGATCGGCGGCGCGCTCCGCACTTACGACGACGCGCTCGCCTATGCCCCCAATCAGGCCTTCGTCGGAAACCTTCGCCCTGAGGAGCTTTGGGACGTCGAGCGGCCTCGCTGGCGTCACCCCGTGAGCCCGAGCGCCGAGGGCCCCTACGGGGTGATCGTCGACGAGGAGGAGCTCTATCGGCGCATGGGCGAGGCGGATGCGTTCCAGCTCTTTCGGCTGAACGGCGAGGAGGCGGGCGACGGCGCCCTACCGCTCTCGTTGCGTGGCCGTCTCGCCGGTTCGATGCTGCGCGCCCACGAGCTCGACGAGAGCCTCTCGGCCAGTGTGCTCCTCGAGAATCTCGCCTGCAAGACGACCGGGGCTCTGGCTCTCGAGCACCTCCTGCGCCAGACCGCGTTCCCTGCCAACGAGGTCGAATATGCGCTCGGCTGCGGTGAAGAGGCGGTCGGCGACCGCTACCAGCGTGGTGGCGGAAACCTCGGGAAAGCGATCGCCGAGCAGGCTGGGTGCTCGAATGCGTCCGGCGCAGACGTCAAGGCGTTCTGCGCCGGGCCGGTCCACGCGATCGTCGTCGCCGCATCACTCGTCTCGGCGGGCGTTTTTCGCCACGTCGCGGTGGTCGCCGGCGGATCGCTCGCGAAGCTCGGGATGAAGTTCTCAGGCGCCTTGAAGAACGACGTCCCGGTTCTCGAGGACGTGCTTGCGGGACTCGCAATTCTGGTCGGGCCGCAGGGAGACGGCGCTCCCATCGTTCGGCTCGACGCCGTCGGCCGCCACAGAATTGGTTCCGGCTCGGCCCAGCAGGCCGTCCTCGAGGATCTCGTCGTCGAGCCACTGAGCCGGCTCGGCCGCGGCATCCTCGACGTCGACCGCTACGCAACGGAGCTCCACGATCCGGAGATCACGGAGCCGGCCGGCGCGGGGAACGTCCCGAACCGAAACTACAAGCTGATCGGAGCGCTCGCGGTCAAGCGCGGGGAGCTTCCGCGAGACGAGCTCGACAGCTTCGAGCGAACCCGCGGGCTGCCCGGATACTCCCCGACGCAAGGGCACGTCGCCTCTGCTGTCCCGTACCTCCCGCATGCGCTGACGGCGCTCCGGGCAGGTGAGATGGGCTCTGCGATGCTGGTCGCGAAGGGCTCGCTGTTCCTCGGCCGGATGACCGAGCTCGCTGACGGGATGTCCATTCTGCTCGAACCCGGAAAGGAGTGATCGATGGTCGAAGCAACTCCCGAGACATTCAAAGATCTAACGCGCGAGGGAAGCGTCCTCGTCGACTTCTGGGGGCCGCGGTGCCAGCCGTGCCTGCAGATGATGCCGACCGTGGAGCGCCTCGAGGAGGAGTCCGCGGGCGCCGTCAAAGTGGTGAAGGTGAACGCGAGCGAGAACCGAGATGTGTGTCGCGAGCTCCGCGTCTTCGGTCTGCCCACGTACCTGCTCCTGCGTGACGGCGAGGAGCTCGAGCGCCTGTCGGGAGACGTGTCGAAGGAAGACATCGAGAAGGCGTTCACAACGCTCGGAAACGGAGGTGAGGCAGCATGAAGCTGGAGGGCAAGAAGGTGATCGCGCTGGGCGAGCGGGACGGCGTCCCGGGCCCGGCCATTGCCGACGCGGTTCGCTCGGCCGGCGCTGAGATCGTCTTCGTCGAGACGGAGTGCTTCGTCTGAACGGCGGCAGGCGCCATGGACCCCGAGAACCAGGATCGCATCAAGAGCCTGGTCGATGAACACGGGGCCGACGACCTGGTGGTGGTGCTCGGAGCCGCTGACCTCGAGTCGCTCGAGGTCACGGCCGAGACGGTCACCGTCGGGGATCCGGCCTACGTGGGTCCGCTGGCAGGAGTTCAGTTAGGACTCCCCGTCGTTCACATCCTCGAAGAGGAGATCAAGGAGCAGGTCGATCCTCAGGTCTACGAGGATCAGGTGGGACTGCTCGAGATGACGCTCGACGTCGAGCAGGTGCGGGAGGCGGTGAAGAGCTTCCCGGGTAGGGATGGAGCTTGACCGAACCGGCGACCTTCAGGCGTGCTCCTCTTCCGCGAGGAAACGGAGCACGTACGCCGCAAAGACTCCGAAGAAGACGATCGCCTCGCTCCCGGCCATGATCACCCCCGCGATCTGTTGGTCGGTCAGCGGCTCGAGCTCCCAGAGGCGCGGAGCCGCCTCGTAGAACCCGTAGATCGGGCTGGGCAGCAGAGCCAGCAGAAGACCGACCGGACTGTTCAGCAGGAACGCCGCGAAGAGATATGCGGCTTTGGCGCTGTTCGGAAGGGCGTGAGGCCGCGACTGGAACACCGGCCACCAGAGGCAGCAGCCGGCCAGGAAGTAGGTGAGGTGCTCCAGCCGAAGCAGCGGCGGGTTGGTGAGGGCCGCTTCGTACGGCCCGGGCACGTGCCAGAGCGCGTAGGTCAGCACCCAGAGGGGCAGCGCCACGAACGGCCGCGTCAGCAGGCGTACAGGAGCAAGCGCGCCGAGCCGGTTGCCGAGGGCAGGGCCGATTCCGAGGACGGCGAGTGCCGGGGCCCACTCGGCCAGCACGACGTTCTGGAGGAGATGTGCCGAAAGCAGGTAGTGGGTCGCAAGGGTGCCGAGGGGCGTCGCGAGGACGGCGAGGGCCAGCACCATCGCGGCCCCGAAGGAGAGTGCACGCCAGCGCGTCGTTCCGAGCCGTATCGAGGCGACCGCGTACGCGGCCGAGAGGAGACATACAGCCGCTACCTCGTCCCAGGCCGGTTCCCAGCTCGTGGCCGAGGGCTCCACGGAGCAACCGTAGTGGAGGCAGCCACGACGCAAGTGGTCAGACGGCTAGTAGGATGGCCGCGCCCCAGGGCACGCGGGAGTAGCTCAGTTGGCTAGAGCGTCAGCCTTCCAAGCTGAGGGTCGCGGGTTCGAGTCCCGTCTCCCGCTTTGAGAAAGCCGCTGGAAACGGCGGAGTTCTATGGCCGAAGGCCTCTCCGACTTTGTCCGTGAGACTCTGTATTGGCAAGCAATTGGCAAGTGGAGCAACGGTTTAGTGCTCTTTTACGGCATC
>DASQGA010000059.1:0-2773 GCA_035632855.1 Gaiellaceae bacterium
CAGAACCTCGTCTCGCGCCGCTACGAGGCGGAGGCGGACTGGCTGGCGCTCCAGGCGACCCGGGACCCGGAGGGCGCGATCGGCCTCGAGCGGCGCTTCGTCACGACCTCGCTCGGGGATCCGAGCCCACCCGGTTGGGTCACGCTCTGGTTCGGGACGCATCCACCCGCGCTCGAGCGGATCGCCATGGCGCGAATCTTCAGCGCCCGGACTCGGGCAGGTTCCTGATGCCCTCCCGCGTCTCCCACTTCGACCAGCTGTCGTTCATGGCGTCGAGCAGCTCGCGCATGAAGCGTGGGGACAGATTGACGCGGCTGACTACTACGCCGGGAACGTCGCCTTCCTCGACCTCGTGGTCGATCCGGGCGAACGTGATCGTGAACTCGTAGTCGGAGAAGCTGACGTTCGCGAAGTTCGCGTAAGCGCCCGCGAGGTTCGCCGGATCGAGGTGGATGTTGAGCTGGCGCTCGTCGTGGGCTTCGTCTTCCACGCCCCTACGATATAGCCGATGTCGACCCCCACCTCTCTCGAGCGGATCGAGCATGCGCTCGGCGAGGCGGCCGGATCGCCGGTCACGCTCGAACGCCCGCGTGACCCCGCACACGGCGACTACGCCTCGAACGTCGCGCTGCAGGTCGCCGGTCAGCGGGGCCGCCCGCCGCTGGAGCTAGCGGAGGAGCTGGCGGCGTCGGCGGCGGCCCTCCCCGAGGTCGCGTCTGCGTCCGCGGCGGAGCCCGGGTTCGTCAACCTGACGCTGGCGCCCGCGGTTTTCGGCGAGCTCCTGGACGAGATGCTGCAGGCGGGACGCGACTATGGGGGCGGCTCGGAGGCTTCGCAGGCGCAGCGGATCCAGGTCGAGATGGTCTCGGCAAACCCGACCGGCCCGATCACCGTCGCTTCGGGCCGAAACGGCGCCTACGGAGACTCGGTCGCGCGCCTGCTCGAGTTCGCAGGCCACAAGGTCGAGCGCGAGTACTACTACAACGACGCGGGTGGGCAGATGGACCGCTTCCGGGCATCCGTCGAGGCGCGTCGGCGCGGGGAAGAGCTTCCCGAGGAGGGCTACCAGGGCGCGTACATCGAAGACCTGGCTCGAGAGGACGAGGACCCCGTGCAGGCCACGCTGGCCAGGATCGAGGCCACGCTCGAGCGCTTTCGCATCCACTTCGACGGCTGGGCGAAGCAGAGCGAGCTCGAGCACGCGCTGCCGGCGCTCCTGGAGCAGCTCGACACGTACGAGACGGACGGCGCCTTGTGGGTGCGGTCGACCGCTCACGGGGACGAGAAGGACCGCGTCCTGATCCGCTCGGCGGAGCGGGGCGGGCTCCCAACGTACGAGGCGGCCGACATCGCCTACCTGCGAGACAAGCTCGAGCGGGGCTTCGACCACATCATCTACGTGCTCGGCGCCGACCACCACGGCATCGAGGGGTGGTACGCGGTCGTGGCGAAGATGCTCGGCTACGACCCGTCCGCGGTCGAGGTGCTCCTCTACCAGCTCGTCCACCTAACCACGAGTGGCGAGCAGACCAAGATGTCCAAGCGCCGCGGCGACGTCGTCTTCCTCGAGGAGCTCATGGACGAGGTCGGGGTCGACGCGGCCCGGTGGTACCTCGTCCGGTCGAGCCCTGAGCAGTCGATGGAGATCGACCTCGACCTGGCCCGCGAGCGGAGCGTGAAGAATCCGGTGTTCTACGTCCAGTACGCGCATGCTCGGATCGCAGGGATCCTCAGGAACGCCGAGGGCGCGACCCCCGGGACCGAACCCCCGGCGGAACTCGCCCCCGAGGAGAGTGAGCTGGTCAAGCGGCTCGCGGACTTTCCCCAGGTGGTGGCCGACGCGGTCGAGCGGAGGAGCCCGCACGCCGTTCCCACGTATGCGATCCGCGTGGCGGACGACTTCCACCGCTTCTACCACGAGCACCGTGTCCTCGAGAGTGAGGCCGAGAGCTTTCGCCTCGGGCTCATCAGCGCGACGCAGAACGTGATCGCCCGCTCCCTCGACCTGATCGGGGTCGAGGCGCCCGAGCGCATGTAGCGCGGAGCCGAACCTCAATCCCTCCTAGGATGACCCCGTCGATGGCCGCCGATACGCCCACGATTCCGGATCGGAACCTCGCGCTCGAGCTCGTCCGCGTCACGGAGGCGGCCGCGCTCGGGTCCGCCCGTTGGATCGGCCGGGGCGAGAAGGAGTCTGCCGACCAGGCCGCCGTCGACGCGATGCGCCACATGCTCCAGACGGTGACCATGGCGGGCGTCGTCGTCATCGGCGAGGGCGAGAAGGACGAGGCGCCGATGCTCTACAACGGCGAGGAGATCGGAAACGGCGAGCCGCCTGAGGTGGACGTCGCCGTCGACCCGCTCGAGGGGACGCGGCTCACCGCCCTCGGTCAGCCGAACGCGATCGCGGTCATAGCCGTCGCGGAGCGCGGGACGATGTTCTTTCCGGGGGCAGCCGTCTACATGGACAAGATCGCGTGCGGCGCCGAGATCGCCTCCGCCGTGGACATCACGGCCTCCCCTGCGGACAACGTGCGTCGCGCGGCGGAGGCGAAGGGCGTCAAGCCGACGGACATCCGCGTCGTCGTCCTGGATCGGGAGCGGAACCAGGCGCTCATCGATGGCCTGCGCGAGGTCGGAGCGCGCGTGCACCTGATCACCGACGGCGACGTTGCCCCTGCGATCGCAGCCGCTCGCGCCGCCTCGATCATCGACCTGATGATGGGCATCGGCGGGACGCCCGAGGGCGTCATCGCTGCCGCCGCCGTGACGT
>DASQGA010000060.1:0-8169 GCA_035632855.1 Gaiellaceae bacterium
GGGCCCGTGCACCTCGAGCTCCTCGGGACGGTCGAGAACGTGGCCCGTGCCAAGGCGGAGCTGATCGAGGCTCTGCCAGGGGGCGGT
Source organism: Gaiellaceae bacterium (assembly GCA_035632855.1). Taxonomy (GTDB): domain Bacteria; phylum Actinomycetota; class Thermoleophilia; order Gaiellales; family Gaiellaceae; genus DASQGA01. The sequence goes on from DASQGA010000060.1 coordinate 88, forward strand.
GCAGCAGTCGCGCCGAGCGAAGAGCCGCTGCTCGAGCCCTTCCTCCGGCGAGACGACCTACGAGTGCTTCGGTTCGGAGCTGGAGGCGATGTGTGCCTCAAGGTCTTTCGGCCCGGCTCGACCGGTTCGGAGCTTGAGGTCGAGGTCCTCGGGGAGCGGCTCAAGTTCGAGCTGCCCCTCGGCGCCCGCCACCAGGCCACGAACTTCCTCGCAGCTCTCGCCGCCTACGTGGCGCTCGGCTTCCCGCTGGCCGAGGCAGACAGAGGCGGAGCGAAGATCAAGCTCTCGCGTTGGCGCGGTGAGGAGTTTCCGCTTCCGGGCGGCGGATTGATTGTGAACGACGCCTATAACGCGAACCCGGTGTCGATGGCGGCCGCACTCGACCATCTCGTCGAGCGCGCGGGTTCTTGTCGGAAGGTCGCGATCCTCGGTGACATGGCCGAGCTCGGCCCGGAGGGCGCGGAGTACCATCGGCAAGTGGGTGAGGCTGCTGCGCGGGCAGGGGTGTCCGTGCTCGTGGCCGTCGGCTCGCTTGCTCCCGAGTATTTGGTGGGGGCAGGCGTTCCGACGATGCGGTGGGTTGCCGATGCTCACGCGGCACTCGCGGCGGCTATCGAGCTCCTGGAGCCTGGCGACTGTGTTCTGGTCAAGGGATCTCGGTCGGTCGGACTCGAGGTCGTCGCCGAGGGGCTCGCGGGCATTCCCGCCTGAACCGTGACCGAAGTACTCCTCGCCGGGATCATCGCGATGGTCATCTCCATCGGGGCAGGCCCGAAGTTCATTGACTTTCTGCGGCGAAACGAGCTCGGCCAGCACATTCGGGAGGAGGGCCCGAAGGGCCACGTCAAGAAGCAGGGGACTCCGACCATGGGCGGCCTCCTGATCATGCTCTCGATGGCGGTTCCGTTTCTTCTCTTCTCGGAGCACACGCTGCCTGCACTGACGGCCTTCTTCGTGACGCTCGGCTGCGCCGCGATCGGCTTCGTCGACGACTGGACGAAGCTGACGCATCGCCGGTCGCTCGGCCTGGCGGGGCGCTGGAAGCTGCTCGGACTCGGCGCGATCACACTCGTCGTCGCACTGGTCGTCTACAACCGCGACTTCAAGACAACCGTGTATCTGCCCCTGCTCGATCTCGACATGCCGCTGTCATGGGCGTGGTACGGGCTGCTCTTCATCATCATCGCCGGAGCGGCGAACGGAGTGAACCTCACGGACGGCCTCGACGGCCTAGCCGCGGGAACGGCGACGATCGCCCTCCTCACCTACACGTCGATGACGATTGTCGCGTACATCGTCTCGCTACGGACCGGCTCGGGCGACAAGGCCGACCTCGACCTGGCGATCTTGGGCGCGAGCCTGATCGGAGCTTCGATCGGTTTCCTCTGGTACAACGCCTTCCCTGCGCAGGTGTTCATGGGGGACACGGGGTCAATGGGGCTCGGAGGCGCGCTCGCAGCGTTCGCGATTATGACCAAGACCGAAGTCTTGCTCATGCTGATCGGCGGGATCTTCCTGATCGAGGCGCTGTCCGTGATGCTCCAGGTGTTCACGTTCAGGTGGCTGGGTCGTCGCGTTCTGCTCATGGCGCCGCTTCACCATCACTTCGAGATGAAGGCGTGGTCGGAGTCCCGAATCATGGTGCGCTTCTGGATCGCCGCCGCAATCCTCTGCGCGTGCGCTTTCGTGCTCTACTACCAGTCGTTCTCGAAATTCGCGTCCTGAGCCTGTGACTCGAAGAACGCGGCAGCCTCTTCGCCGCTCGGAACGTTGACGAGGTTCTCGAGATGATTCCCGTCTGGATAGCCAGCCTCGCGCATCTGCTGGACGGCCGCCTCCACGTCGTAGTCGGTGCGCCGCAGGTCGACGTCCGGGGTGAGGAGCGCCCAATATGCACCGCCCTGGCTCTCGTAGGGCATCCCGACACTGCCTGCGTTCACAAGGCGGACGCCGGCGACCCTCCGGTCGAACTGGGTATGGGTGTGGCCGCAGACAACGATTCGCTCCCGGACACCGGTGAGGGCGGAAGCGACTCGCTGCTCGGGGGAGACCAAAGTCAGGATCTCCTCGTCGCTTCGAGGCGATCCATGGCAAAAAAGCGTTGGGCCGAGCCCGTCGATGTCGAGTGTGACACTCGTGGGGAGCTCGCTGAGAAACCTGTGCTCACTGGCGCCCAGATGGCTGGCAACCCAGGGGCCAGGCTCGCGATCGCCGTTACCGCGTACCCAGACGGCATCATCGCCGAGATCGCGGAGGAGGGAGAGAACCTCGCGCGGCATCGGACCTGCGACCACGTCTCCGCCTACCACGATGCGATCGACAGGGTTGGCAGCGATCTCCGCGAGCACCGCCTCGAGGGCAGGGAGATTCCCGTGGACGTCGTAGAGAGCGGCAATTCCCACTGACGCCATGATGCCGCGCCGCGCGCTCGTCCTGGGGCTCGCCCGCTCGGGCGAGGCAGCCTCGCTTGCCCTCGCGCGGCGCGGCGTCGAAGTCGTTGCCGTCGATCGTGTTGAGACCGGTGCCATGGGGAGGCTTCGCGAGGCGGGCGTAGAAGTCGTCGTGGGTGCGGAAGACCCCGCGCTCCTCGACGGCATGGACCTGATGGTGAAAAGCCCTGGAGTGCCCCGCGAAGCTCCGCTCGTGGAGGCTGCACGGCGCCGTAGCACCACCGTGTGGAGCGAGATCGAGCTCGGGTCGCGCCTCATCCAGAGCCCCCTCCTCGGCGTGACTGGCACCAATGGGAAGACGACCACATGCGAGCTCCTTGGCGCGATCTTCCGAGCGGCTCGCAAGCCGGTCTCCGTAGCCGGGAACGTCGGGCGTCCACTGACCGCACTCGACGGTGTCGTGTCGGCGGACACGTGGGTGGTGTGCGAGCTGTCGAGCTTCCAGCTCGAGGACATCGAGAGCTTTCGCCCGCGGGTAGCCGTTCTGCTCAACCTGACGCCGGACCACCTGGATCGGCACCAGACGCTCGGAGACTACACCGCCGCGAAGCTCAGGATCTTCGAGAACCAAGTGCCCGAGGATGTGGCGCTGGTCCCGAGAGGCTTTCCCCCCATCCCGGGCGCAGCTCGCCGGGTTGAGTTCGCCGCCGTCGACGAGCTTCCCGTCGAGCCGCGAATCCCCGGGACGCACAACCGCGAGAACGCGGCTGCGGCCACAGCCGCCGCACGTGCGGCGGGGATCGACGATATGGCCATCGCCGAGGGTCTTTCTGGCTTCCAGGGCGTGCCGCATCGCCTCGAGTTTGTCGGGGAGGTGGGCGGTGTTCGCTTCGTCAACGATTCGAAGGCAACGAACCCCGCAGCGGCCGAGCAGGCTCTCACCGCCTATCCGCCGGGCCTCCGGCTCATTCTCGGCGGGAGTATCAAAGGGTCGTCGTTCGACGGGCTCGCCGGCGCCGCGCGTGAGCGCGGGGTGGCACGCGCCTATCTGATCGGCGAGTCGGCCGACGAAATCGCGGAGGCGTTGATCCGTGCCGGTGTGGCCTTCACGCACGCAGGCGACCTCGAGCGCGCGGTCGAGCGGGCTCTCTCGGACGCCGAGCCGGGGGAGGTCGTCCTGCTCTCACCTGCGTGCGCGAGCTACGACCAGTTCGAGAACTTCGAGGAGCGCGGCGCCCGATTCCGGGCGATCGTGGAGGCCCTGTGATCTGCCGGCGGAGAGGTTTGTTAGACGCGCGTGTATGTCGGGTCCCGACCCGCCCCCCTGCTCACGCGCGAGCGTACCGCGGAAATGCGCCCGCGTGGCACGTGGATTGTGCCGGCAGTCCAGCGAGTGAGACACATATCTCCCTCCGGCAGGTCGTCCGAACGTGAGGCGGCCCGGGCGTTCACAGCTCGAGTTCCACCTCCTCGTTCTCGTCACGCTCGGGCTTGTGGCGTTCGGGCTGGTGATGGTCTACAGCGCCAGCTCGGCTCGTGGCCTCATCGCTTCGGACGACCCGGCGTACTACCTGAAGCGCCAGGCGCTCTACGCGCTCGTCGGCCTCGCCGTGCTCGTCATTTTGTCGCGTACCGACTTTCGAAAGCTCCGTCACGCTGGCGGGCCGATGCTGGCGGTCGCGTTCTTCCTCCTCGTCGCGGTGCTGGTCGTCGGGACGACGGTGAATGGTGCCCGGCGTTGGATCCCGCTGGGTGCGTTTTCGTTCCAGCCCTCTGAGCTCGCAAAGCTGGGGCTCGCGCTCTGGCTCGCCGCACGCCTCGCACGGAAGCCCGCGCCTCGCTCGCTCGGGGAGCTGGCCAAACCCGTGGGCCTCGTCGTCTGCCTCGCGTGCGCACTCATTGTCATCGAGCCGGACCTCGGTACCGCGATTGCGATTGGGATCATGGTCGCCGCGATGCTCCTCGTGTCCGGCACGCCGCTGCGCGTGCTGGCGGCATCCGGCGGGCTCGGGCTGTCGATCCTCATGCTCGCGATCTGGTTCGAGCCGTACCGGCGCGCCCGTCTCTTCAGCTTCATCGACCCGTGGAGCGACCCGCAAAATGCCGGCTTCCAGACCGTGCAGGCGATGATCGCGCTCGGCTCCGGCGGCCTCTTCGGTGTCGGGCTCGGAGAGAGCGTTCAGAAGATCTACTACCTGCCCGAGGCCTCGACGGACATGATCTTCGCGATCATCGGAGAGGAACTCGGGCTCGTGGGGGCCATGGGCGTCATGGGCGCGTTCGCCCTCCTCGGATATGCGGGATTCAACGTCGCGCTCAGGTGCCGGGACCCGTTCGGAAAGCGGCTCGCTGCAGGACTGACTGCCCTCCTCTGCGGCCAGGCGGCCGTCAACCTGTGTGCTGTCATGGGCATCGCGCCGTTGACCGGAATACCTCTGCCGTTCGTGAGCTACGGGGGCTCAAGCCTCATCGTCGCGCTCGCCGCAATCGGGATCCTCCTTAACATCGCGCAGAACCATGCAGCCGAAGCAGTCGCTCAGGTGCCTGATCGCCGCCGGAGGAACAGCCGGGCACGTCCTGCCGGCGATCGCCGTCGCGGAAGCGCTGGTCGCGCGCGGCGTCACCGTGACGTTCGCAGGCGGGCAGCGCGTTGAGCGCCGCCTAATCCCGGAGGCCGGCTTCGAACTCGACGAGTTCCGCGTCGAGGGCTTTCCGCGGACGCCGAGCCTTCGCCTCATTCGAGCATTGGGTCTTGCGGCTCAGGCTCCGATTGCTTGCGCCCGGATTCTCCGACGCCGAAGACCGGACGTCGTTCTCGGAGGAGGAGGGTACGTCGGGGGCCCCATGGTGCTCGCGGCCGGCGTCCTCCGCATCCCGGCGGTGCTCACCGAGGCCGACGCGCACCTCGGCCTGGCGAACCGGCTCGCCGCACCCCTCGCGCGGAGGGTACTCCTGGCTTTTCCGATCGAGGGGCTGGAGGAGCCCAAGTACCGCGTCGTCGGCCGTCCCATCCCTACCCGCTCGCAGCCGGCCAAGAGGGGCGAAGCTCGCAGTGCCTTTGCGCTCCCTGCAGACGGACGAGCGGTGCTGGTCTTCGGAGGAAGCCTCGGCGCGCGTGGGCTGAACCAGGCGGCGCTCGAGGCCTGGGCAGACGCGGGGCCACCCGTTCTGCACATCGCCGGAGATCGTGACTTCGAGACCCTGGCCGGCAGGCCGACGCGAGCGGACTACGTGCTCCTTCCGTTCACGGACGACTTCGGCGCGGCGCTCTCGGCTGTCGATCTCGTCGTCGCGCGCGCAGGAGGGTCGGTCTGGGAGATTGCCGCGGCCGGTAAACCCGCTTTGCTCGTGCCGTATCCCGAAGCGGCGGCGGACCACCAAACTGCGAATGCGCGCTACTTCGAGCGCGGAGGTGGGGCTGTGGTCGTCGCCGAGACCGAGCTCGACCTGAAGCGACAGGTAGAGGAGTTGCTCGCGGACGAGGAGCGTCTCGAGCGGATGGCGACTGCAATGCGGTCGCTAGCCCGACCCGATGCGGCAGATGTCGTCGCCGAGGAGTTGATCGCGCTTGCTTCCGCTTGACGGACGCCGTCTCTGGCTCGTCGGCATCGGCGGAGCAGGGCTCAGCGCGTACGGGATCCTGGCCCGTGCGTGGGGTGCCGAAGTGGCGGGTTGGGACCGGGTCGAGACGCCCTACCTGGCTCGTGTTCGCGCCGACGGGATCCCGGTTACGATCGGACCGGAGCCCGTCGCCGGTCCAGCCGGATACGAGACGATCGTCTCGACCGCCTTCGCCGGGCAGGTTCCAGGGAAGAGCCGCTCTGAACTCCTGGCCGAGCTCGTCTCGCTCCGGCGCTCGATCGTGGTGACTGGTGCACACGGCAAGACGACGACTTCGGCGATGATCGCCTTCTGCCTCCAAGAGCTCGCGCAGGAGCCGGCCTATCTGATCGGAGCCGAGGTGCCTCAACTGGGAGGGAACGCAGGCACGGGGGAGGGATGGCTCGTCGTCGAAGGGGACGAGTCCGATCGGACGGCCTTCGCGCTCGAGCCCGAGATCGCCGTCGTCACGAACGTCGAGCTCGACCACCACACGACGTTCGGCTCCCTGGCCGAGCTCGAGGAATGCTTTCGCCGGTGGATCGCAGGGCTTGGTGAGGCCTCGGTCGTATGGGGACCCGATCTCGAGCCGACCGACGTTCCCCTTGCTATTGCCGGCGAGCACAATCGCCGAAACGCGGCGTGTGCGCTCGCAGCCCTTGAGCTCGTAGGGATCTCGATGGCTGACTCTGCCCGCGCCCTCCGGGACTTCACCGGTGCGGGCCGGCGGTTCGAGCTGCGCGGGGAGTCGGCCGGCGTGCGGCTCTACGACGACTACGCTCATCATCCCACGGAGGTCACCGCCACCCTGGCGACCGCGCGCTCGCTGGCAGGGGCGGGCCGGATCATCGCGGTCTTCCAACCACATCTCTATTCCCGGACGGCGTATCTGGCCCACGAGTTCGCCACCGCGCTTGCTCGTGCGGACGCCGCCGTCGTGACCGAGATCTACCCGGCTCGGGAGGAGCCCTGGCCCGAGGTAACTGGCAAGCTCGTCGTCGATCGCCTCACCGAGATCCGGCCTGGAATGCAGGTCGGCTGGGCACGGAGGCTGGACGACGCAACCATGCTCGTAGTCGCAACGGCCCGCGCCGGCGACGTCGTGCTCACCCTCGGTGCCGGAGACATCGAGACAATCAGCCCCGCGATTCTAGAACGGCTGGGGCGATGAAGGAGAACGTCCCTCTCTCCCGATACACCACGATCGGCACAGGTGGCCCGGCCCGCTGGCTCGCCGAGCCGGAGACGACGGAGGAGCTCGTCGAGGTCCTCGCCTGGGCGCAGAGCGAGGACCTCCCGGTCGTAGCCGTCGGTCTCGGTTCGAACCTGCTCGTCGCGGATGACGGCTTCGGTGGGGTCGCCCTCAGGCTCGCGGGCGTTCTCGCGGCCGCGAAGACCGGAGACGAAGTTCTCATCGCAGGGGGAGGCACCCCGAACGCGGTTTGCCTCCACCGCGCACGGGCGGCGAACCTGGGCGGGCTCGAGTTTCTCTGCGCGATCCCGGGCACCGTGGGTGGGGGTGTCTGGATGAACGCGGGCGCGTACGGGAGCGACGTCGCAGCCGCGCTCAGCCGCGCCCTCGTCGCGGACGCGCTCGGGGCCCGGTGGCAGACCCCGCAGGAGCTCGGCCTTACGTACCGGCGTTCTGACCTTCGGCAGGGGCAGGTCGTCGCCGGGGCGGAGTTCCGGCTCGAGCCGAGACCCGAGCTGGAGATCAAGGGCATCGTTGCCGGCCTGCAGGAGCAGCGGAAAGCCGCACAGCCCACGAACAAGCGGACGTTCGGGAGCGTGTTCAAGAATCCGGATCACGAGCTCTCCGCCGGGCGGATGCTCGAAGCCTGCGGTCTGCGCGGCCACGCGATCGGTGGGGCGCGCATCTCGCCCAAGCACGCGAACTTCATCGAGAACGACGGCCGGGCGCGATCCGGCGACGCGGTCGCACTAATCGTGGAGGCAAGGCGCCGCGCGTTCGTCGAGTACGGGGTCAGACTCGAGCCCGAGGTACAGCTTGTCGGGACTCTGGAGATCCCGGCGATCGAGGGGGCCAGAGAGGCCGGGTAGGAGCGCAAGAGCCCGCGGCGAAGTGGCGATG
>DASQGA010000061.1:0-2582 GCA_035632855.1 Gaiellaceae bacterium
AAGCGCTCGAGAGTCAGGCGCTCGTCCTCGTTCGCTTGCGACGGCTCCGGGGCCCGCTCCAGGGATCTCGCGGTCGAACGGGCTTCGACCAGCGTCCGTGATCCCCGAAGCGCGGGCGCGAGGGCCACCGGCGCCTCGGCCTCCGCGGCGAGCTCCTCGTCCGACATCGCCGCGATCGCCTCGACCGCAAGCCGGCGCAGGCGCCCCAGATCCAGCCGAACGTCGGAGCGCGGCAGGGCGAGCTCGCGCAGGTAGCCGCGAACCGCCGCCGCAGGGATGCCTTCCGCGCAGAGGTCCGCGACGGTGGCCCCTTCCGACCGCTTCGAGAGCTTGCCGCCGTCCGGGGAGAGGATGAGCCCGTGGTGGAGGTACTCAGGAGGCTCGGTCCCGAGCGCCTCCGCGAGGGAGCGGTGGAGCGTTTCGTTCGAAAGGTGATCCTTGCCGCGGATGACGTGTGTGACCCCGAGGTCGATGTCGTCGACGACGGAGGCCAGGTGGTAGGTGGCGGTGCCGTCCGCACGAAGAAGCGTCGGCTCGTGCTCCGCCCGGAAGCGAACCGCGCCCTCGTCGTCGTACGCCGCCCCGCTCTCGACGAGGCGATCGGCAGCTGCACGATAGAGATCGCTACGCTCACCCTGACGAACGGGGCCCTCCTCGAACGAGATTCCGAGCCACTCCAGGTCTCGAAGGATCCCTGCTTCCGACCCCTCCTCGGTCCGCGAGGCGTCCGTGTCGTCGATCCGCAGGACGAGAACCCCGTGGTGGCCATCCGCGAAGTTCCGGTTCGCGACCGCTGTGAGCGCGCCCCCGAGGTGAAGGGAACCGGTCGGGCTCGGAGCGAAGCGAACCCTCACCATGAGCTCAATACTAGAGTCGTGTCGTGGAGGCGGCTCTCCTGGCCTGGTTCGACGAGCACGGCCGCGAGCTCCCGTGGCGGCGAACTCGCGACCCGTACACCATTCTCCTCTCGGAGGTGATGCTCCAGCAGACGCAGGTGGAACGGGTCGTCCCGCGCTACCGCGAGTGGCTGGCCCGCTGGCCGACCGCCGATGCGCTGGCCGCTGCTCCCCTCGCCGAAGTAATCCGAGCCTGGCAGGGCATGGGCTACAACCGGCGAGCGGTCAGCCTGCACCGCGCCGCAAGGCAGATCGCCGACCGCGGGTGGCCGAAAGACCTGACAGAGCTCCCCGGCGTCGGCCCCTACACCGCAGCAGCGATTTCGAGCTTCGCGCTCGGCCGGCCAGTGCTCCCCGTCGACACGAACGTCGCCCGCGTCCAGGAGCGGACGGGCGAGAGGTTTTCCCATCGCTCCGGCCAGGCCCTCATGGATCTCGGCGCCACGATCTGTCTGGCGCGGATACCGCGCTGCGAGATCTGCCCGCTCGCCTTCGGGTGCCCCTCTCGCGGCCGCCGGTACGAGCCGCAGCGAAGGCAAGGCGGGTTCGAGGGGTCGTTCCGGCAACGTCGGGCAAGCATCCTGCGGCTCGTGGCGGAGGAGCCACGCCCTGTCTCCGAGCTCGACGCTGAGGCCGTGGTGGCGCTCGAGCGCGACGGCCTCGTGCGCCGGAGCGGCGAGCTCGTCGCGCTCCCGGGCACGTCAGAGGTCGCGGAGCCAGTCGGGCAATCGACTGTCTGAGACCCGGTAGCTCGCGGGCTCACGCAGCCAGAAGCCGAGTGCGGCCCCGCCTCCCAGGAGAAGAAGGATCGCCAGCCAGAAGCCGTAGCGGCGATCCGGAAACGGCGGGTGGAAGGGCGTGCTGGTTCCCTGGAAGAGAGCGAGGAGCGTCAGGACGCCGAGAACCGACGCGACAACAGCTACGACCCAGGTCGCACGCGAAGGGAGCAGCGCGAGGACGAGCGCAAGCGCAGCGAGTGCAAAAGACGGGATCGCCCAGAAGCGCCCATTTCGCACCAAGGTCTCGACGTCGCCCTCGTAGGAAGCATGCTGATACTCCCCGCCGTACGAGGCCGAGTCGGTAACAAGCTGGATCCCGGTCGCATGAGCGCGACGCGGCTCGAATTCGACCGTGAGGAAGGGGAGAAAGAAGCATCCAACCGCCCCCATGAGGAGGGCGAGCGCCAGGAGCCGGGGCCAGCGCCCAAGCCAGGTCGGCATGGCGATCCGGCCGCTACGCACGGCGAAGAAGCGCGACCGCGTGAGCTGCGAGGCCCTCGCCTCGGCCCGTGAACCCGAGCCCGTCGGTGGTCGTCGCGCGAACGGTGACGCGATCCGGCTCCATGCCCATGGCTCCGGCCAGCCGAGCGCGCATCTCGGCACGGACCGGCGCGATCCTGGGCCGCTCCCCTACGAGCACGCAGTCAGCGTTCACGAGCTCGAAGCCGGCTGCCCGGACGACCTGGCACGCGTGCTGGAGGAGGCTGATCGACGAAGCGCCCTGCCACCTGGCGTCGCCTGAAGGGAAGAGCTCGCCGATGTCACCGAGGCCGGCTGCGCCCAGAAGCGCGTCGATCAAAGCGTGAGAGAGAACGTCCCCGTCCGAGTGCCCGGCGAGCCCCGGCTCGCCCCGGAACTCGACGCCCGCGAGGATCAGCGGCACGGTCTCGCTGAAGGCATGTGCATC
>DASQGA010000062.1:0-2155 GCA_035632855.1 Gaiellaceae bacterium
GCGAGACGGGCTTAACGACGCAGGGAGAGCCGACCTCGGCGGCGAGGAGGGCGACGTCCGCTCGCGGGCCCGCGATCCGGTACTCGGGCTGGGGAAGGCCGGCGGCCGCGAACGCCCGGCGCATCGCCGCCTTGTCCCGCGTTGCCGCCACCGCCTCGGACGGGTTGTGCGCGAGGCCGAGGCGCTCGGCGGCGAGCGCGGCGACGAGGACACCCTGATCGTCGACTGCCACGACGGCGTCGAGGGGCGTCCGCTCGGCGAGAGCGACGATGGCCAGGGCAGCGGCCTCCGGGCGGCGCAGGTTCACGCGCAACGCCCGGTCTCCCATCACCCCGGCGAGTGCCTGTCGCCGCTCGGAGGCGACTACCACTTCGGCGCCCAGCGCTGCCGCCGCGTTGAGGAAGTCCCTCGCCCGGTACGTCGCCGTGGGCAGCAGAAGAAGCAGACGGGACACCCGGTATCCTAGCTGGGAGCCGTCACGCGACGGACGGGCGTTCGAGCGGGGAGCGATCCATGATCACCGGTGGCATCGCCGGCCGGGAGCCGGTCGTTCGGATCGCCGACCTGGCCCGGGAGAAGGTGCTCCAGGTCCGCGCCGAGCAGCCCAACCCCGAGCGCCTCGCGCTCAGGATCGAGGTGATCGGGATCTCGGGCGGCGAGTACGAGAGCACCGCGTCCTTCTCGCTTCTCGAGGACGCCGGACCGGACGACATCGTCCAGCACCACGACGGCCTGGCGATCGTCATCCCCGCGGATAGCGTCGAGAAGCTGCGCGGCGTCACCATCGATCTCGAGGGAAACCTGATCCTCGGCTCCCTCGTCATCATCAACCCCAACAGCCCGAGCCCGGCCGTCGCGGCGGCGGGCCGACCGGCCCCCGATCTCAAAGGCGACGTCGCCCAGCGGGTCGGGCAGATCCTCGCCGAACAGATCAACCCGAGCATCGCCGGCCACGGCGGCTACGCCGAGCTCGTCGCCGTCGAGGACTCGACCGCCTACCTGCGGCTGAGCGGCGGCTGTCAAGGCTGCGCCATGGCGCCTGCCACCCTAACGCAGGGGATCGAGGTCGCCATCACGGGGGCGGCGCCCGAGATCACCCGAGTCGTCGACGTCACCGACCACGCGAGCGGCACCAACCCGTACTTCGAGACGGCCAAGAAGTAGCGCGACGGGGCGCGCAGTTCCTCGGCGCACTCGTAATCCGGTGGTTTTCGCTCGGGCTGTTTCAAAGGGCCGCCGTCTGGGCAGCGAGGCGAGAGTTGCGAGGTGACGCAACCCCGGACGACCACCGGATACCGGGGGAGCTCGGGCCGCGGGCGAGCGGTTGCGTACCGTGGGTGTGGGGTGTCAAAATTCGGCGCGCGTTCCCGAAAAATGCGGATTTGCAGGTGGGACCCGATTTTTGGCGCGCAGTTCGTCCTCGCACCGGCCCGGCAGGCGAAGGACGACCCTGGTTGAGTGGCACTGGCCTGATGGCGAGCATAGCCCCGAGCGAGCGGCTTTGCCGCGGCGCTCAACAGAAGCGGCAGGAGGAAGACCGCCGGCAGGAGCGCCGACGAGCAGCATCTCTAAACAGTTTGGGCACTCCGCGGAGCGGGGCTCCGTCGAACGGTGCGGCCGAGCGCGGTCAGGAACATCACACTCTTCCCCTCTGCGTGAGGGGAGAAGAACTCCGTAACCTCGTCGTCGAGGAAGGTGAGTCCCGTGGCGCCGAAACGAAGTGCGTAGGCGGCGAGGTAGAGGCGGCCGCCGACGATTCCTCCCTCGAGCTGAGCGGCCCGATAGCCGCGATTGCCGAACCGGGCGAGGACCGGCTCGAGATCCGCAAGGCAGTAGACGTTCGCCCCGGCAGCGGCCGGAAGCTCTTGGAAGAGGCCGAGTCGGCCCGCGATCGCCCGAAACTCGCCTTCCTCGAGGAGCTCGAGCGCCCGCTCCGCGCGCCGGAGGTAGTAGGCACCGGGCGGCAGACCCTCCACCGCGTGTGCGATCACGTAGAGGTCGAGCAGGCTCGACTCCGGGTCTTCCGTGAAGTCCGCTGGAATCGAGGCGCTCGCGACGGCGAGCGCAGTGGAAAGCTCCTCGAAGGTGAGCGAGCGCGAGACGTCGAAACGACGCGTCGAGCCCCGGCGGAGGATGACGCTCTCGAGCGGCTCGG
>DASQGA010000063.1:0-9771 GCA_035632855.1 Gaiellaceae bacterium
AGCACCTTGCGGGCTCGGAGGAGGCGTTCACCTCCTCGTCGATCCGCGAGGTGATGCCTGTCGTCGAGCTGGACGGCCGGTCGGTCGGGCCCGGCGTTCCAGGGCCCGCCGCCCAGGACCTTCAAGAAGCGCTTCGCGAGGCGGCGGAGATGGTTGATCGGTAACTGGCGCGCGCGGTAATTGCCGAGCAACCATCTAAGGTAGGCGCCATGCGCGTTCTCTCCATCATCCACGGGACCGATGCCAAGGCGGGTGTCTTCGGCGAGACCGTGCGGGAGGCGGGCCACGAGCTCCACCAGGTGAGCTACGCGCTCGAGCAACCGCCGTCGCACCCGGTTGCCGAGTACGACGCGGCAATGATTTTCGGCGGGTCGATGAACACGCACGAGGAGGAGACGCACCCCTGGCTTCGGCCCGAGAAGGAGGCAATCGGAGCACTGCTCGAGGCGGGCATTCCGACCTTCGGGGTCTGCCTCGGCAGCCAGCTTATCGCCGAGGTGGCAGGCGGCACCGTGAGCAGCCTCACGGAGCCGGAGATCGGCTGGTTCGAGGTCGAGCTCACGCCAGAAGCTGCCCAGGACCCCGTCTTCGGCCCGCTGCCGGAACGCTTCTCGGCCTTCCAGTGGCACAGCTACCAGTCGACGCTCCCAGCCGGTGCGGTCGAGCTGGCTCGAAATTCCATCTGCCTCCAGGGCTATCGCCTGGGAGAGTGGGTCTGGAGCACGCAGTTCCACTGCGAGGTGACGCGCCCAATCGTCGAAACGTGGATCAGCCACTACCACTCGGATCCCGGCGCGATCGCGCTCGGGCTGGATGCCGACAGGGCGCGGAATGAGCTCGCAGGGCGGATCGGCGAGTGGAACGTGCTCGGACGCCGCCTCTGCGGCGCCTTCGTGACGCATGTCGAGGAGCGCATCGCCGCTCCCGCCGGCGCTTGACCCCGGTCTCCTACCGCTGCCTGTCGCAGGAGGACGTCGTCGAGGCGGGGGGCCTCGACATGGACGCCTGCCTCGAGGTGATCGAGGAGACGCTCGTCCTGCACCACCGCGGCGAGACCGTCGCGCCCCCGAAGGCGGTCATCCACTGGGGCGACGATCTCGATACCGACGAGCAGCTCGGCCGGATCATGGCGATGCCAGCCTACGTCGGCGGCAGCATACGCATGGCCGGCCTCAAGTGGATTCCGAGCGTGCCACAGAATCCGGCGCGCGGACTGCCGCGCGGCATCGGGGTCATCCTCCTCTCCGACCCGGAGACCGGCCTGCCCGTCGGGTTCCTGGACGGGACGGTCATCTCGGCGATGCGAACCGGAGCCGTCTCCGGGCTTGCAGCGCGGGCGCTGGCGCGCGACGGCGCGCAAGTCCTCGGGCTCCTGGGCGCCGGCGTCCAGGCCAGGACGCAGCTCCTCGCGCTCGAACGGACGCTGCCTGCCCTAGAGGAGATCCGGATCTACGACCCGGCGGGTGGTAAGGCGGAGGAGCTCGTGACCGCCCGCTCGGACGGCCCCTCGCGCCGAGCTGTCGCGAGCGCCGAGGAGGCCGTGTTCGGAGCCGACGTCGTCGTGCCCGCCACGATGGCGGCGGAGCCGTTCGTCCCGGCGGCCTGGCTCGCGCGCGGAGCCCTCGTCCTCTCGGTCTCCTCTCTCGACCTCGACGTGGACGTGATCGAGTCCGCCGACTTGGCCGTCACGGACGACGTCGCCCACGAGACCGGCCATGCCTCGCGCCCGCTCGCCCGCGCGGAGGCGGCCGGCGTGCTCGACCGGAACGCCGTTATCCCACTAGGCGCCATCCTCGCGGGAGCTCACCCGGGCCGGACCTCGGACGACGAACTAATCGTCGTCTCGCCCGTCGGTCTGGGCATCGAGGATGTCGCGTGGGCGACCCACGTCTTTCGCCGTGCCGAGAAGCTCGGCCTCGGCACCGAGCAGCGGCTCTGGGACGAGCCGGTCTGGCGCTAGGGCCCCTTGGTGAGATACGCGGCGGTGATCCCGCCGTCGACCACGAACTCCGCGCCGGTCATGTAGGATGAGAGGTCGCTCGCGAGGAAGAGCGCGCCCTTGGCGATGTCCTCGGGCTCCGCGAAGCGGCCCAGGGGAATGTGGTTCAGGCGGTTCTCACGCCGCTCATCGTCCGCAAGGAGCGGCTCGAGGAGCGGCGTCCGCACCGGGCCGGGACAGAGCGCGTTCGCCCTGATGCCCTGCGGCGCGTACTGGACGGCCATCTCCCGGGTCATCGACAACACGCCTCCCTTCGAGGCGGAGTAGGCAATCTGCGGGTTCGCCGCGCCCATCAGGGCGACGAACGAGGCGACGTTGATGATCGATCCGCCCCCGGACTCGACCAGCTTCGGGATCGCGTACCGGCAACAGAGGAAGACGCCCTTCAGGTTGATGTCGATCGTCGTCTGCCAGATCTCGAGCGGCGTTTCGATCGGGCTCGTGTCGTCCGGGTGCATGATCCCGGCGTTGTGGTAGCTGACGTCGAGCCGCCCGAAGCGCTCGACGGCCCGGTCGAAGAGGGCGCGCATCTGGTCATCGTCCGAGACGTCGCCCGGGAAGAACGCGGCCTCGCCACCCACCTCCTCGACGAGCCGAACCGTCTCGCGGCCGCCGTCCTCGTCCATGTCGGTGACCACGATCCTCCCGCCTTCGCGCGCGAAGAGGATCGACGCGGCGCGGCCGAGACCGCCGCCCGAGCCCGTGATCAGGCACACCTTTCCGTCCAGCAGCATGGGCGGCTAGCCTAGATGGTCGGTCGGCAATTGGCGTGCCCACTGATCCCGGCGCGACCACTCGTGCCAGGAGCCCTCGTAGTTCTCGGCCTCGAACCCGGCGGCCCGGAGCGCGGCGGCGGCGAACGCGGAGCGCTGCCCGGAGTGGCAGTAGGTGACCAACTTGAGGTCCGGATCGACGCCGCGGTCGCGGAGGAGTGCGAGCAGGGTCTCGCGGTCATGGGGCCGCCCTTCCCCGGCAAAGAGCTCCTCCCAGTCGAGGTGGACAGCGCCAGGGATGTGGCCCTGGCGAGGATCGCAGGGGTAGCCGGCACTCCCCTCGTACTCCTCGTGGGTCCGGACGTCGAGGATCGCGACCGACCCCTCGTCCAGGCGGCGGACCAGCTCGTCGACGGTCACGCGCCGACCTCTGCGAGCAGGGCGCGGAGGCTCGCCAGGAATGCTCCCGGCTGCTCGAGCGGCGGCAGATGGCCCGACTCAGGGATCGCGACGAGCTTCGCGCCAGGGATGCCCGAGGCGATCGCCGCCGCCTCGGGCGGAGGCGTCAGCTCGTCCTTCTCCCCCACGACGACGAGCGTCGGCACGTCGATGGTCGGAAGGCTCGGCCGCGAGTCGGGGCGGTCGCGAATGGCCTCGACGCACGTGACGAGGTCGTCCGGACTCCGCCCGAGCGCGAGCGGCCGCGCCCGCTCCACGACCTCGGGCTCGGCCGTGGGCGAGAAGAGCTTCGGCTCCATCTCCTGCCAGAGGCCGGTCGCACCGCGCTCGCGGATCAGCTCGATCGTCCGCTCCCTCCCGGCACGCCCCTCGTGCGTCTCGGGGCCTGCGCGCGTGTCGGAGAGAACTAAGCCGGAGATTCGCTCGGGCGCCTGCCGCCAGAGCTCGAAGGCGAGATAGCCGCCCATCGAGACACCGACCGGGACGACCTCGCCTTCGACCAGGCTGAGGACTTCCTCCGCCCACCCGGCGAGCCTCCTCCCGCCACCCTGGGGCGGCAAGGTCGGGGCGACGGTGTCGAGCTCCGCTCCTAGCTCCCTGCAGGTTTCGTCCCACATGCGCGCATCCAGCGGGAAGGCATGGAGCAGAAGCACGGTGAAGCCCCCGCGGGGGGCGTTCATACGGCTGCCAGCAGCTCGATCTCGGCCCGCACGGCGGGCCGCTCAGACAGCCGTTCCCGCCAACCCGCAAGCGACGCGTGCTCACCGAGGTCGAGTCCGAGCCGGGTCTCCGTGCGCAGGATCCACGGCAGGTAGCCGATGTCCGCAAGGCCATAGGAGGCTCCCGTCAGGAACGGCTGCGCCTCGAGGATCCTGTCGAGCTTGTCGAGCTGATTTCTGAGGCGCTCCTCCGAGGCCCCCGGGCGATCCTTGAGCAGGTCGTAATACGGGTCGGAGAAGTCTTCGAATCGCTCCAGGAGGAGGCGCGCAAGCGCCCGCTCGGCGGCGTCGGCACGCCAGAGGGGCGGTTCCGGGAAACGCTCCTCCAGGTACTCCATGATCACCCTCGACTCCGGGAGCACAAGGCCCTCGTCCTCCTCGAGCACCGGCACGAGGCCGGTCGGATTCTTGCCGTAGATCCAGGCCGGCCGGTCGTCCAAGTCGAGCTCGACCGGCTCGTACGGCACCCCCTTCTCGGCGAGGAGGATCCGCACGCGCGCGCAGTACGGACACCGAGCCGCGTCGTAGAGGGTCAGCACGTCTGCGATGCTAGCGCTCGACGACGATCGCGCCCTCGCGACCGACCGCTTGCTCGTAACCGCCCTGGGCGGCCGGAATGCCGAAGAGGGCTGCGATCTGGACGATCAGCTCCCTTGCTGACGGCAGGTCGCCCGGATCGCCCGCCGTCCGCGCCGCGCTGCGGATCGCCTCGGCATCGGCACCGGTCATCCTGGCCATGAGGCGCGGGTTCGCTCCCAGCGCGATCACCTCGCCCGGCGGCAGCGGGCCGTGGAACTCGGGAACCGAGAGATACTCGTCAACGACCCGCCCTCGCTCGTAGGCGATGTAGCGCACGACCCGCCCCTCCTCCGCGCCCAGGGCCAGCACAAAGGCACCCATCCGGTCCGAGAGCTCCCGCGCCAGACGCCTTAGCATCTCTGGCTCGCGGTCGGTGAGCTCGTCGAAGACGCCGACCCAGCCGTCCCGTGGCGGCAGGACGACGCTCCCCTTCGAGCCGCCCGGCAGCCTGGGCACGAACTGCCGGACTGCCCGCTCGACGGCGTCGACATCGTCGGTCTGCACGTGGATGGACCCGAACGAGGGATCGCTCGCCGGGCCGAACCGCGCCCCGAGCGCCTCGACGGAGGCTGTCAGTGTGCGCACCACCTCCGTGAACCCGGCGCGAATCCAGGCGTCGCCCGCCTCGTGAGTCGTCTCGACCCGGATCTCGCTCTCGCCGCGCTCGCGTGCTGCTTGCACGAGCTCGCTGAGAAGCTCCTCGGTCGGGAGACCGTCCTGCCTGGCCTCGTAGGTCATTCCATCACCCGCATGCCGGTCAGAAGGTAGTGGGCGGTCAGGTTCCCGTGCGGCCTGAAGCGCTCTCCGAGCGCACGCGTCTCCTCGACAGACGGGTCGCGGCCGTCAAGGTAGAAGCGGCCGACCGCCTTGCGTAGGCCCAAGTCACCCGCCGGCCAGGCATCCGGGCGGCCGAGGTGCCGGGCGAGAAACCATTCAGCCGTCCAGTCACCGATCCCGGGCAGCGCCGTCAGGCGTTCCTTCACCTCGTCATCCGGAAGTGCCGCGAGCCCGCCGAGATCGAGATCGCTTCGCGCCAGGCCCACGGCGTACTCGGCCTTGCGGGTCGAGAAGCCGAGCGCGACCAGCTCGCCCGGCTCAGCAGCCGAGATGCGCTCGCGGTCGGGGAATTCCCACGCGTGCTCGTGCTTGACGCCGTAGCGCTCCACCAGCCGGGTGCGGATGGCGAGGGCCGCCAGGAGGGAGACCTGCTGCGCGGTGATGGAGCTGACGAGGGATTCGAACGGATCGCCGAGGATGGGCGGGCGAAAGCCTGCAAGCGCCGTCGCGACGCTCGCCAGAACAGCCTCGCCGGCCGCGAAGTCGTAGAACGCCTCCAGGTCGAAGAACGCACCCAGGAAGCGCTCGACCTCCGGGACGATTGCAGCACGGCCGGGCATCACCCGCACGCCGCCAGACGCGGGTTCGATCCGAACCTCGTGGCCGCCGAGCACGCGATGAATGCCGTTCTCGCGCCAGAGCGCAGCCGGGTCGGGGCCGAAACGCCGGTAGCGCTCAGTCGAGAGCTCGAAGCTGTACGGCACCGGAAGCTCGAGCAGCACCTAGGCCGTCTCGAGCCAGCGGAGCACCCGCTCCACATCCTGCGGGCCGCTGCGGTGGTTCAGGATGCACATCCGAAGTGCGTAGCGGCCGTCCACCCTGGTCGAGGAGACCATGCCCTCGCCGCTGTCGGCCAGGCGGTGCGCCAGCTCCGCGTTCGCCTCCTCGAGGCCCGTCTCGTCGAGGCCCTCGAAGCGCCGCCGGAAGCACACGATCCCGAGCGTGGCTGGTGAGACGAGCTCGAGCACGGCCGACTCCTCTACGACTTTCTGCGCATGCAGGGCCACGTCGAGCGAGCGGTCGATCGCGGCGCGAAACGCGTCGACGCCGAAGTACTTGAGCGAGAGCCAGATCTTCAGAGCCCTGGCGGAGCGGCTCAGCTGGATCCCGCGGTCGGCGAAGTTGACATCACGGCCCTCGACCGCGGTGTCTTGCAGATAGTCGGGCATGATCTGGAACGCGTCGCCGAGGCGCGTGCCCTCACGAACCAGGAGGCATCCGGCCTCGTAGGGCTGGTACAGCCACTTGTGCGGGTCGAGCGTGATCGAGTCGGCCGTCTCGATCCCCCGAAGTGCTTTCTGGCCGCGCTCCGTGAGCACTGCGAAGCCCCCGTAGGCGGCGTCGACGTGAAGCCAGACGCCATCTTCGGCACAGACAGCGGCAATCTGATCCAGCGGATCGACGGCACCCGTATTGGTTGCGCCCGCGTTCGCAACGACAAGGAACGGTCGGCGGCCCTCGCTGCGGTCGGCCTCCATCGCCCCGGCGAGAGCATCGGTCTTCATTCGCATCGCTTCGTCGACCGGCACGGCGCGTACCTGATCTTCCCCGAATCCGATTACCCGGATCGCCCGGGTCACGGACGAGTGTCCCTGGCTCGAGACGTAGATCACCGCATCGCCCGACCTCGCACCGGGGGTCGTGTCCCGCGCGCAGGCGAGGGCGGTCAGGTTCGCCTGGGAGCCGCCCGGAAGCAGGATGCCCGACGTCTGCGGCGGCCAGCCGAGCCACTGCCGGAACCAGTCGATGACCACGAGCTCGGCCGCGCTCGCGCCGGCGGACTGGAGCCAGGTTCCCGCGAAAATGTTCGAGCCGGCGGCGAGGAAGTCCCCCAGCACACTGGGCCAGGTGGGGCAGCTCGGCACGAAGGCGAAGAAGCGCGGGTGGTCGTGGTTGCCCGCGAACGGAAGCACGTCCTCGGCCAGACGCCGGAGCAGGCGCTCCTCCTCCTCGGGCCCGTCGGGCGGAGGCTCTCGCAGCCGCTCTTCCATCTCCGCTCGGGTGGCACCGTGCCAGGCAGGGCCGTCGCCGAGCGCGGCGAGACGATCGACGAGGAGGTCGACCGCCCGGTACCCGAGCCGCCGCATGGCTTCGGGTTCGAGCTCCAGCGGGTCGTGCGGGTCCGGGCTCATCGGTGGCCGTCGACCAAGCGCTCAGCGATCTGGAAGAAATCGTCGAAGGGCTCGAACGGGACGCCGCGCTCGGTGAGATAGGCGGCGAGCCCCCTCCGCGCGAAGACCAGGTCGGCGTCCTCGGCGGCGCAGCGGTCGGAGTAGCCATCCCCGACGTAGACGACCTCTCCACCGTCGACCACCGAGCGAACCGTCGTCCGCTTGCACGGCTCGCCGCAGATCTCACACCTGGTCTCGTCGAAGAAGGTGATGCGCCAGCCCCCCGGATCCGGGTCGACTTCGTTCGACACCAGCTCGAGGCCCTCGATCCCGGCGCGCTCGAGCACCGGCTCGATCAACTGACGAAAGCCCGACGAGACAACCACGAGCCGCCACCCCCGCTCGCGAGCGAGCTCGACCAGCTCGCGAAAGCCAGGACGGATGCTCGCGTTTGCGTGCACCCATTCGACCACCTCCCCGAGCGGCGCCCGCACAGGCTCGAACTCGCGGCGGAGCACCTCGTGAAGCGTGATCCCGTTCCGGTCGAGCGCCTCGTCGACCTCGCGGTAGACCTCGTCGTCGCCGAACGTCCGGGCGATCTCGTCGAGGACGTCCTGCTCCGTGATGGTGCCGTCGAAGTCGACGACGAGCGTGCGCTGGCTCAAGGCGCACCCAAGTTAGATGATTGGTCGGCAATTGGCATGCCTGCGGGGACGGGCCAGACCAAGCCAGGATGCGCCATCGTCCGCAGGCAAGGCTAGAAGCCTTGACAAGGGCGAGGGTGCGGCCTGGCGCCGTGTCTGGGCCGCCATCCGTGCGCGTGGTGATTGTCGATCAATCATCTAGTCGATGTTCGCGGCCGGGGGCCGCGTGAGCCGTGCGAGCACGATGCCCGCCCCGATCACGAAGCCGCCCGCCACCTGGAGCGGCCCGAAGGCCTCCTCGAGGATGAGGAGCGCGAAGACGGCGCCGAGGAACGGCTGCAGATTCGCGTAGAGCGACGACCTGGTCGCTCCGACGCGGTTGATCGCTGTGAACCACATGACATTCGTGAGGACGAGCGAGAAGACGAGGCCGTAGAGAAGCCCGCCCCAGGCAAGCGCGTTGGGCTCACCCCAGTCCTGCTCGGCAAGCTGTCTGGCGGCTGACACGAAAAGCGGCAGGCAGCCCGCGAGGAGCACGATCGCGCTGATCCGATAGGGCGAGTAGCGGCGCATGAGCGGGGCGATCGCGACCGAGTACGCGGCCCAGGTGGCTGCGCCGGCAAGCCCGAGGAGAATGCCTCCTAGCTCCCCGGAGATCTGGCCTCCGCTCCCCGCCGCGACGAGCCCGACACCGGCAAAGGAGACGAGCGCGGCGACGTAGTGGCGCGCGAGCAACCGCTCGTGGCCCACGAGGTGGGAGAAGAGCGCGACGAAGATCGGAAGCGTTCCGAACATGAGCGCGACGGTCGCCGCGGTCGTGAGGCGGATCGCGTAAGTGAAGCTGACCTGGTTCAGCCAGATGCCGAGCACCGCCGCCCCGAGCGCGAGCGCCACGTCGCCGCGGCGGATCCGGAGCGAGTGCTCGCGTCCGAACGTGACCGCGGAGAAGAGAAGCGCCCCCAGCCCGAAGCGAAAGGCCGAGTAGGCGAGGGGCGCGAACCCGTGCGTGAGCGCGTACTTCGCCGCCGTGAAGTTGAAGCTCCAGAAGAGGACGGTGACGAGGAGAAGAACGTCCGCAGGAACCCGGTGCCGCATGGCGGCGGAGGATAGGCGCTAAGCTCGCGCCCGTGATGGAGCCGACGATCGACGACATCGACGCTCTCATCGGCCCGGCGACCCCGCACTTCGCCTACCAGCTCCGCGCCCGCGTCGAGGCCCTCGTCAAGGACCTTCCTCCAGACCATCCGGTGCGGCGCTACGGCGAGGAGAAGCTGGAACTGCTCGACCGGCTCGGACATGCCTCGTCGAAGGCGGAAGAAGGTCCGCTCGAGCCGCCCGACCGGCTGGGCTGGGAGACCTTGCCGAGCCATGGGGCAGTCACGCGCGACCGGTGACGTTCTCGGGCAAGTCGGTCCTCGTCACCGGGGGCTCGCGCGGGATCGGTAAGGGGATCGCGCTCCGCTTCGGCGAGCTCGGGGCCTCGCGCGTCGCGATCAGCTATCTACGAAACGACAAGGCGGCCGAGGAGACGGCGGAGGAGCTTCGCGCGCTCGGAGCGGAGCCGATCCTCCTCCGCGGCAACCTCGGCGATCCCGAGAAGGCGATCCGCCTCGCCGAGGAGGCCGGGCCGCTCGACGTGCTCGTCTCCAATGCCGCGTCAGGCGTGATCCGCCCGGCGCTCGACCTGGACGAGAAGCACTGGGACTGGAC
>DASQGA010000064.1:0-2847 GCA_035632855.1 Gaiellaceae bacterium
AGCGCCTCCTTTCGACCGGCAAGACGCCGCGGGAGGCTCGTCGCTGCGTCAAGCGCGCGCTTGCTCGCTACTTCTACCGCCGGCTCGACGCGATTGGAGCTGTCGCCTTGACACCATAGAAGCGTCTGGGCACCGCGGCCGCTCGCGGTGCGTAGCAGCGCTACGTGCCGTGAGCGGACGTGCTGATCCAGCGCCGTGTCTGGGGCGTCATCCGGCCCGGCCGAACTTTCACATCGAGCCTCCAGGGTTAGACCTCGACGACAACTGGAAGGATCATGGGCCGGCGGCCGGTGCGGTCGTAGACAAGCTGTCCGACCGCGTCGTGGATGTGCTCCTGGAGAAGCTTCAGCTCCGTGACGCCGTCGGCGTAGCACTCGGCGAGGGTCTCCGCGACCTCGTCCCGGGCCTCCTCGAAGAGTTCGCTGTCGGTCTCGGCGAAGCCGCGGGCGATCACCTCGGGTGGGACGGCCCCGCGACCGTTTCCCGAGCCCACCGTCGCGACGACGATCAAGACGCCGCCCTCGGAGAGGTGGCGCCGGTCGCGCAGAGCTCCGTCCTTCACGTCTCCCGACCCGAGCCGGTCGACGAAGATGCTGCCGACGTCGATCTGGTCGACGATGCGGGCCCGCCCGCCGGTGAGCTCGACGACGGAGCCGTTCTCGCCCAGGATGACGCGGTCAGGTTCGACGCCGGCATCGCGAGCGAGCCGCCCGTGGGCCGCCAGCATCCTGAACTCTCCGTGCACCGGCATGACGTTACGCGGCCGGAGGAGCGCCAGGACGGTCCGGATCTCGTCGGCGTTTCCGTGGCCGGAGGTGTGCACGTTCGCGATTTCCTGGTGCAGCACTTCCGCGCCCGACTTCGTGAGGCGGTTGATCGTGTCGTGGACGCGCAGCTCGTTTCCGGGCACCGGCTTCGCGGAGATGATCACCGTGTCCCCTGCCTCGACCTCGACATGCTGGTGGTCGTGGTAGGCGATGCGGGTCAGCGCCGAGAGGGGCTCACCCTGGCTCCCGGTGCAGAGGATGAGCGCCTCCGCGGGCCGAAGCTCGCCGAGGTCTGCTGGCTTCACGAGCAGTTCCTCGGGAACGTCGATGTAGCCGAGATTCTTCGCGATGTTGACGTTCTTCCTGAGCGAGCGGCCGACGAGAGAAATCTTCCGGCCCGTCTCGATCGCGACGTCGATCGCCTGTTGCACCCGGTGCACGTT
Source organism: Gaiellaceae bacterium (assembly GCA_035632855.1). Classification (GTDB taxonomy): domain Bacteria; phylum Actinomycetota; class Thermoleophilia; order Gaiellales; family Gaiellaceae; genus DASQGA01. The sequence goes on from DASQGA010000064.1 coordinate 1,211, forward strand.
GGAGGCGAAGGATGCGATCACGACCCGCCCGCTCCGAGCCGGGATGATTTGGCGGAATGCCTCGCCGACGGTGCGCTCCGACGGAGTCACGCCCGGCCGCTCAGCGTTGGTCGAATCTCCGAGCAGAAGCTGGACACCGAGGTTTCCGAGCTCCGCCAGCTTGCCGACGTCCGTCCGAAAGCCGTCCACGGGCGTGTGGTCGATCTTGTAGTCGCCCGTATGGACGATGCGTCCCCCGGGAGTCTCGAACGAGAGCGCGACCGCATCGGGAATCGAGTGCGCCATGCGCGCGAAGTCCGTTCGGTAGGGCCCGATCTGAACCGGGCCGCGGTCAGGCTCGATCTCGCGCAGATCGGCGGCCCGGAGCAAACCGTGCTCATCGAGCTTCGATTTCACGAGCCCGAGGGTGAGGCGCGTGCCCCAGACCTGCGGGATCTCCACCTCGCGCATCAGGTACGGCAGCGCGCCCACGTGATCCTCGTGGGCGTGCGTGAGCACGACCGCGCGGATGTCCTTCGCCCGCTCCCTGAGGGGCCCGAAGTCGGGGAGGACGAGGTCGACGCCGAGGTGCTCGTCGCGCGGGAAGGAGAGCCCAGCGTCGACCACGACGATGCCGTCCTCGCACTCGATCGCCGTCATGTTCTTGCCCACCTCGCCGAGGCCGCCCAGCGGGGTCACGCGCGTCCAGCCCGAGCTCACCGGGGCAGTCTAGACCCGTGCAGGCGAGAGCACGCCTGCCGCTTCGAGCCCGGCGCGCACCAACGCGACCTCGTCCTCGCTCGCCTCAACAAGCGGGAGGCGCAGGCCTCCGACCTCGTGCCCGAGAAGGTTCAGCGCCGCCTTGAGCGGAATCGGGTTCGTCGTGACCGCCAGAGCCCCAATGACCGGCTGGAGCTCTTGCTCGATTGCCTCGGCGCTCTCGGGATCGCCGTCCTTGAAGCGTCGGATGAGCTCCTTCACCCTTGCGCCCACGAGGTGGGTGAAGACGAAGATCCCTCCCGTGCCGCCCAGCTGCAGGAAGGGGAGCAAGAGGTCGTCGTTCCCCGCATAGAGAACGAGGTCCGTCTCCTGCACGATTCGCTCAGCCTGGTTCAGGTCGGCAGTGGCCTGTTTCACCGCTCGCACCGTCGGGATCTCGGCGAGCGCCGAGAGGGTCTCGGGCTCCAGGTTCAGCACCACCCGCTGTGGGATGTTGTAGACGATGATCGGCCGGTCGCTCACCTCCGCGACGGCACGAAAGTGAGCGAGGATCCCCGCGACGGGCGGCTTGTTGTAGTACGGGGTGACCACGAGGAAGCCGTCCACGCCGAGCTCGTGCGCTCGCTCGGTCAGATGAACGGAGTGTGCCGTCGAATACGTCCCCGTGCCCGCGATGACGGTTGCCCGCGCGCCGACCGAGTCGACGGCCGCCGCGTACAGCTCCAGCCGCTCGTCGTCCGTGAGTGTCGGCGCTTCACCTGTGGTTCCGGCGACGACGACTCCGTCCGAGCCGTTCTCGACGAGATGAAGGCAGAGTCGGCGGAACGCCTCCAGGTCGACGGCACCGTCCTCCCGGAACGGCGTACAAACCGCGGTCAGGACCTCGCCCAGCACCGCCGGGATTCTACGCGACGAGCCCGTCGATCCCCAGAGTCACT
>DASQGA010000065.1:0-2427 GCA_035632855.1 Gaiellaceae bacterium
GTCGAGCGGGATCGCGAGCAACACGGCGACCGTCTCGGCTCGTTGCAGGGTCACGGTCTTCGGCACGAGCTCTCCGAGCACGACGCTCAGGTAGGTCAAGACGAGGAAGGCGATCAAGAAGGCGACCGAGCGCGGCAGGAAGTCGAAGTAGCGCGAGACGAGGGGCTGCCCGAGGGCGCCCAGCATGATCCCCGAGATCGTGATCCCCACCTGCACGGTCGAGATGAACCGGACCGGCGTGTCCATGAGCCGAAGCGCGGTCCGGGCCGCCCGGCTGCCGTCCTTGGCGCGCTCCTCGAGCCGCGCGCGGCGGGCAGTGACCAGCCCGTACTCGGCGGCGACGAAGATCGCGTTCGCGAGTACGAGGACGCACACCGCGACGATCTCCAGGAAAACGGTCACGCCCGGCCTTCCCGGGCGCAGATACTAGGTGGAATTTCGTCCACGAATCTGGGCTGAGGATAGCGCACCGCTCCAGACGGTCTCCCCGCTCCACAGGGTCTCAACCGGCCGAAGCTCGCGGTCCAGGACAGCGACGTCGGCACGGAAGCCGGGGGCCAGACGCCCTCGGTCGTCGAGCCCGAGCAAGCGGGCGGGCACGAGGCTAGCCATGCCTGCCGCCGCGGGCAGCCCGAACCGGGCCATGCGCGCCACGAGTGCCGCTCCGGCCCGATCGCCGCCGAGCAGCTTGCCTGCCTCGGTCTGCGCGGGCGGCAGCACGAGGTCACTCGTGAGCGCGATTCTTTCGTGCCCGGCCGCGCGGACGGTCAGCTCCTCGATCCTCGGATGCAGATGCCGTCCGTCGGCGATCAGGCCGAGGACGACTCGCGAGTCGAGAAGAAGCTCGGGAATCGCCCCTGTCGACCGGGCACCGACGGGCCCGAACGCGTTCCAGACATGCGTGGCGAAGCGGGCTCCGGCGCCGATGGCGGCCCCGGCCGTCGCAGCGTTCGCAAGCGTATGGCCGATCGCGGCGACGGCGCCGGCAGACGCAATCAGCTCGATCGCCTGCAGGGCATCTGGAAGTTCCGGTGAGAGCGTGACGAGACGAGCCCGCCCGTCCTCGAGCCAGCGGTCGAGAGCGAGAAGGTCGATCGGACGAAGCTCGTCCACGGGGATCGCGCCCGCAGCCTCGGGATTGAGAAACGGGCCCTCGAGGTGGAGGCCGACACAGCGCTCGTCCGGCAGCTCGACCAGGGTTCGCGTGGCCAGGAGGTAGCCGGTGACGCCGCTTCGGACCAGGGGCTCCGGATCGTAGACCTGAAGATCGACGAACCCCGGGAAGATGTGCAGTTCTCCTTCCGGCTCTGCCGTTCGGTCCACCGAAACGATGCGACTCGCCTCGATCCGGACGACGCCCGGATAGGTGCCGTCGACGGGGTCGACCATGAGCCCGGAAACCGCTCTCACGCGGGCAACTGTAAAGTTCGCCCCGCTTTCGCCCGACTATGAACTCGGGAGCTGTTGCCCGATGCCTGACGAGATCACCTGCTTGATCGCCGACGACCACGAGGTGGTCCGTGAAGGCCTGCGCCTGTCGCTCTCCCGCTCTCCGCACGTCCGCGTGATCGGGGAGGCCTCTGACGGCGCCAGCGCGATCGCGATCGCGGAACGCCGCAAGCCGGACGTCGTGATCATGGACGTCCGCATGCCCGGCATGGACGGGCTCGAGGCGACCAAGATCCTCAGCGAGCGCCTCCCGGCCACGAACGTGCTCATCTTCACGGCGTACGGTGAGCGGAGCCTCCTCGGCCGCGGCCTCGAGTCTGGCGCCAAGGGCTACATCCTGAAGGAGGCGCCGCACTCGACGCTCCTCCGCGCGATCGAGAAGGTCGCGAATGGAGAGGGCTACGTCGACCCGGCTCTCATGCCCGACTTCCTGACGCGCGAGCGCGAGGAGATGCTCACGGTGCGCGAACGGGAGATCCTGCAGCTCCTGGCCGACGGGATGTCGAATGCCGACGTCGCGGCGAAGCTCTTCATCAGTCAGGAGACTGTCAAGAGCCACGTGCGCCACATCCTTGCCAAGCTCGAGGCCGACACCCGCACCCATGCAGTCGCGATCGCGCTTCGCGAAGCGATCATCGATTAGCGGCGCGTCGCGATCTCTCGCGCCGGCTCTCGTCGTCGCAACCGTGCTCGGTACCACCGCGGGCGCGATCGGGCTCGCCGTCGACAACGCGGCGCTGGCGGGGATCGGGCTCGTGGCCGGGCTGGCGTTCGCGGGGACGTTCGCAGCGACCCTGATCGTGCAGGAGCGGCGCCGCCACGGCGTCGCCGAGGACGAGCTCCAGGCGCAGGCGAACTTCCTGGAGTCTCTGGTCGATTCGATTGCAGCCGTGTCCAGCTCGCACGAGCCGGACGAGATCCTCGAGCAAACGGCAGCCGAGGCCCGACGGCTCTTCGACGCCGACGAGGTCCGGCTGG
>DASQGA010000066.1:0-5241 GCA_035632855.1 Gaiellaceae bacterium
GGCCGCTCGACACCGGCCGCCACCGCGAGCCTCTCGAGCGAGCTGTGGAGTAAGGGGCCCTCCGCGAGCAGGAGCTCCCTAGCCCCGAGCGAGGCGAGGATGACCCGTGGCCCGTACCAGTAGAGCGTCGAGACCATGAGCAGTGCGACGACCAGGAAGAGGGACGCGAGGGACAGCCCGCCCAGCCACCAGCCGAGCGAGGTCAGGAGCGCCGCGAACCCGCCCAGGAAGAGCCATGCCTTCACGATGTTCCGGGCCGCGAGCAGCCCTGGCCGGGCTGCTCTGCGCGGTCCCCGGTCGTCAGGCTTCGTCGTCGGCCTCTGGATCCGAGTCGGTCAGGCCGCGCGGCGGCCAGTCGGAGTCCGGTGCGTCGCAGCGGCTCGAGCAGTGCAGCGACGCGATGTTCTGGAGCGGGATGAGGATATGACCGTTCAGCTCGATGTGGGCCACGTCCTCCACGTAGCAATACGCCGTCAGGCGGCCCTCCTGGTACTCGCCTCCGAAGAGCGCGATCTCGACCTGCTCGCCCTTGTACTTGCTCGAATAGTCCTCCACCGGACTTAGTCTAGATCCTCGCCTGGCGCTTCAGACAGCCGGCCGCTCTCGACGAGGATGGACGTGACACGGGCGTTCTGGACGACGCGCCGGAGCCGGCGGAAGGTGGCGATGTCGATGCCGGCCGCCGCAGCGTGCAGAGCCCGGATCGCACCACCGTGTGACACGACCAGGATGCGCCCTCCTTCATGCTCGCCCGCGAGCCGGAGAATCGCGCCGACAACGCGCTCACCCATCTCGTCGTACGTCTCGCCGTCCTCCCAACCGGTCTGCCACTCGCTCCAGCGGCGAAAGCCGTCGGGGAAACGGGCTGCGACCTCGTCCCTGGTCAGCCCGGCCCACGTGCCCACGTCGACCTCGCGCAGCTCAGGAAGCGTCTGCAGCGGTAGCCCGAGCCGCTCCGCCACGGGCTCTGCCGTCTCGGTGGCTCGCAAGAGGTCGCTCGAGTAGACGGCGTCTATGTTGACGTCCGCCAGTCGCTCGGCGAGCTCCGCAGCCTGGCGGCGTCCCCGTTCGGTCAGCGCTCGGTCGGTATGCCCCTGCCAGCGACCAACTGCGTTCCAGTCCGTCTCGCCGTGCCGGGCGAGCAGGATCGTCGTCGGCGCCATGTGTCCAGCTTACGGAGCTGGTACCAGACTACGAGCGGTTGCCAAACTCGGCCGCGGCGATCGTGACCGTCCGGGCGGAGCGATACGTGCCGACGGCGTCGCGGACGTGCACGACGCCGAGGCCGAGACGCTTCCATTCCGGCCGGAGGATGTTCGCCCGGTGCCCGGGGCTCCTCAGCCAGCCCCGCACGATCTTGGCCGCCGTTGCGTCGGGCGCGGACCAGAAGAGGTTCTCGCCGGCCGCCCAGGAGCTGTAGCCCGGACCGGGCCAGAACCTGTCGATCCACCTGCCGAAGTGTGCGCCGCTGCTCCAGGAGTGCGAGAAGTACCCGTGGCGCGCCATGTTGCGGGCGTGCTGCTCGGCTGCCCGGCGTAGTCGCGGCGCCACCGCCAGCCACGCCAGACCATGGTCCGACCGGACAGCGTTGATCCTGACGACGACAGCCGACTCGACCGCGTTCCGGTCCGTGATCCGGACGGCTTCTGCCGAACCGGGAGCTCCAAGCGCGAGCGCGACGCTGGTCGCGGCGATGCCCTGTCTGATCCTCACTCCACCCCCATCGACGGCGGTCCTCGAGCACTTAAAGTAGCCGGAGTGAACCTTGGGCTCACGGATCGGGTCTGTCTCGTCACAGGCTCCACCGCCGGAATCGGGCTCGAGACGGTTCGCATCCTCGCTGCCGAGGGAGCTCGCGCCGTCGTGACCGGGCGCTCGGAAGAGCGCGTGGCGAAGGCTCGGGACGACACCGGAGCCGCGCTCGGCATCGCCTGCGACCTTTCGCGCCCGGAGGAGCCTGCCCGGATCGTTGCTGAGGTCGCCCGAGAGCTCGGTGCCGTCGACTGCCTCGTCAACAACGTTGGCTCGGCGCGGCAGGTCGGTTTCGAGAACCTGACGGAGGAAGACTGGGAGCGGGTCTGGCAGCTCAACGTCATGAGCTACGTCCGCTCGATCCGCGCGGTCGTTCCGGCCATGCGCGACCGGGGCAGCGGGCGGATCGTGAACGTGAGCTCGACCGCTGGCAAGCGGCCGTCGACCGGCATGCCGGACTACACGGTCAGCAAAGCCGCCGTCCTCTCGCTCTCCCGTCTCGTTGCAGACCTCTACGCCAGAAACGGGATCCTCTGTAACGCTGTCGCGCCTGGCCCGACGCTCTCCCCGGCCTGGCTCGGGGAAGGCGGCCTGGCCGACCAGGCTGCGGAGCAGAAAGAAACGACCCGCGAAGAAGTGCTCGAAGGCGTCGCGAAGGGTCGCCCGCTCGGCCGGATGGCCGAGCCGGAGGAGATCGCAACCGTGATCGCGTTCCTGTGCTCCGATCGTGCCAGCTATGTGACGGGAGCCGCCTGGAGCGTGGACGGAGGCACCGTCCCGGTCATCATCTAGCGCGCAGCCGGCGCTGCGCGCACATGGATCGGCCGGACATCCGAGTACGCTGAAAGACATGCCAGAGGTAGCGGGAAAGGTGGCGGATTCTCTAGAGATTCTCGTCCGGGAGAACGAGAATCTCTGGCTCTCACCGCTTGCAGTGCGCTCCTACGAGACGGCGGGCCGGGCATACGAAGAGGAGGAGGAGTGCCGGCTTCGGACACCGTTCCAGCGAGACCGGGACCGGATCGTCCACTCCAAGAGCTTCCGTCGCCTCAAGTACAAGACGCAGGTCTTCATCGACCCGAAGGGCGACCACTACCGCACCAGGCTCACCCACACCCTCGAAGCCGCGGGGATCTCACGCGGGGTCGCGCGGGCGCTTCGCCTGAACGAAGATCTCACCGAGGCGATCGCGGTCGGCCATGACCTCGGGCACGCGCCCTTCGGCCACATCGGGGAGGAGGCGCTCGACGCCGCGCTAGCCGACCGCTTCGGCGGGCGCTTCCGGCACAACGAGCAGTCTCTTCGCGTCGTCGAGGCGCTCGAGCGCGACGGCCGTGGTCTGAACCTGACGGCGGAGGTTCGCGACGGCATCCTGAACCACACGGGCCCGGGAACCCCTTCGACGCTGGAAGGAAAGGTCGTCCGACTGGTCGACCGGGTGGCCTATATCAACCATGACATCGACGACGCTCTTCGAGCCGGTCTCCTGCGCCAGGAGGAACTGCCGGCGGCCGAGATCGCCCTCCTCGGGGAGCGTGGGTCGCGCCGGATCGACACGCTTGTCCACGACATCGTGGAGGCTTCCGCCAACGCGGGGGACATTGTCCAGACCGACGAGGTCGGACGTGCGATGCTGAACCTTCGTGCCTTCATGTTCGAGCGCGTCTATCTAGGCCCCGCCTCCCGAGAGCAGCGGGAGCTCGCCGTCACGACCATCCGCCGGGTCTTCGACCACCTCGCCGACCACCCGCACGAGCTCCCAGCCGGCCGGCCCGGCGACCTTCCCGAGCGCATCACCGACTACGTCTCGGGTATGACCGACCGCTTCGCGCTCGCATGGCGCTGATCGCCAAGCCGTCGATCGAGCGGGTCGTCGACGCCGCCGACATGGTCGAGCTGGTCTCGGCTCGCACGCCCCTCCGCCGGGTCGGCGCGCGCTGGACAGGCCGTTGTCCGTTCCACGAAGAGCGGACGCCGAGCTTCTCCGTGAACCCGCAGGACAAGCTCTTCTATTGCTTCGGATGCGGGAAGGGCGGCGACCTGATCTCGTTCGTCCGCGAGACGGAGGGTCTCGACTTCGCTGAGGCCGTCGAGTGGCTTGCGGACCGAACCGGCATCCAGCTCGAGTACGAGGAGAGCTCGCCCCGCGCCGAGGCCGGCCGGCGCCGGCGCGACCGGCTGTATGCGCTCCTCGAGTCCGCCGCGGTCTTTTATGCGCGCCACCTCTGGGAGTCCGACGCGGGCGCTCCGATCCGCGAGTACCTGGCCGAACGGGGCCTGCGGGAAGAGATCGCGCGGGAGTTCCGGCTCGGGCTCTCGCCGGGAGGCACGATCCTCGCCGCCAAGGCGCGGGAGAAGGGCTTTACGAACGAGGAGCTGGGAGCGGCCGGGCTCATCAACCGCCGTGGGAACGACTACTTTGCCGGCAGGCTGACCTTCGCCCTCGCGGATCCGCGAGGGCGAGTGGTCGGTTTCGGCGCCCGGCGGCTCTCGGAGAGCGATCCGATTCCCGCCAAGTACGTGAACTCACCCGAGGGCGAGCTCTTTCACAAGGCATCGCTCGTCTACGGCCTGGATCGGGCGCGCGCCTCGATCGCGAAGGAGGATCGCGCGGTCGTCGTCGAGGGTTATACGGATGTGCTCGCTCTCCACCAGGCGGGGCTCAGGACCGCAGTCGCCTCGATGGGGACAGCCCTCACGCCCGCCCAGCTCAAAGAGCTTCGCCGGCTCACCCCGCGGCTCTACCTTTGCTTCGACGCCGACGCGGCCGGCGAGGCAGCCACGCTCAGGGGGATGGATCTCGCCTACCGCGATTTCGACGAGGTTCGGGTCGTGCCGCTCGCTCCTGGATCCGACCCGGCCGAGGAGGCCGAAGGGTTCGCCGAGCGCCTCGGTCAGGCGGAGCCATACCCGCGCTACCGGGTGAAGCTGGAGATCGATGCCGCCAAGAGCAAGGCGGAGGCGTTCGCGCGCGTGCGCGAGGTCCTGGGGGGCTTCGACCAGAACACGGCGTGGATGGACGCGATCCAGTACGCGGCCAACAGCCTCGATCTGCCACCGGACCTCCACCGCGAGCTGGCGCCTCGGGCGTCGCGACGCACCGGCGAGGTCTCGCGGAAGGTTCTCGAGGCGGGCGACCGGCTCGAGCGGGACGCCCTGGCCGGCGCGATCGCCCATCCTTCGCTGGTCGAGGTGCTCGCCGAGCTCTCGGACGACCATTTCGACACGGAGCTCCACCGCAAGATTCGTGAGTACGTCGTCAAGGGCGGGGAGACGGACGCGGAGATCCTCCCGGCCCTCGCCGAGCTGGACGCTCGCGCCGCGGCGGAGGGAATCGACGAGGAAACGGCCAAGCAACTACTCCTCCGGCTCCGGGAACGGCAGCTTCGCAGGGAGCTTGCGGAGGCGGAGCCGGGGCGGCTCGAAGCCCTCCAGGAACAGCTCCAGAAGGTGCGCGCAGCAGCGGGCGAGCCCGTCTAGCGCGGCTAG
>DASQGA010000067.1:0-6286 GCA_035632855.1 Gaiellaceae bacterium
GTGAGACGAGACGGCCGGCGAGCGGGAGGCCGACGCGGACGTAGACCTCCCAGGCGGCCCTGGCCACGGGATTAGGTGGGACGAAGAACTCCAGTGAGGCGAGTCTCCCACCCGGACGAAGCACTCGGGCGAGCTCGCGCAGGGTCGCGGCCGGGTCGTCCACGTACCGGAGCAGGTACGTGAAGGTGACGGCGTCGAAGCTCTCGTCCTCGAACGGAAGCGACTCGGCCCGGCCTTGCTCGAGCCGGACCAGTCCGCCGACCCCGGCCGTGGCGACGCGGCGCCGGCCTGCCGCCAGCATCTCGGCGCTCTGATCGACGCCGACCACAGAGCACCCGTAGCGGCGCGCGAGCTCGATCGCAACCGCTCCTGTCCCGCTGGCGACGTCGAGAACCCTCTGACCCGGAGCCCCGTCGACCCGTGAGACGAGGAAGCTCCGCCAGCGCGGATCCTGCCCGAAGGAAAGGACGCGCGCATAGCGGTCGTAGGTCGGTCCGAGTGGCGCGAAAAGGCTCTGCGCCGCTCGTGTGGCCTCGCCGAGCGCCTGTTCCACCCGGCTATTGTTGCTCGCGGTGACGCTCGAGGCTCAGATCGTCGGCGCCCGTGAGGCGGCGACCACCTTCGCGGCGAACGAGGAGGAGGTCGTGGGTGTCGTCCCGGCGGAGACCTCGTCCGGCCGGCTCATCTTTCTCTGCGCGTTCGGCGGGTCGGGCGGCGAGGAGCGGTGGCTTGCACTCGACACGGCCGGTGAGCCCGTCCTGGAGCGGGCGCTGGTCCACGAAGCCGCCTCGATCGCGGCCATGTGCGAGCTGGCCGAGGACAGCGTGGGCGGTGGCGACCTCGAAGATCTGCGCGCGACGCTCGCGGAGCTTCGGGCCACGGAGAACCCCGAGGGAATCGACGCGGCGGAAGAGGCGGCGCGAGTGCTCGTCGGGACCCTCCTCAAAGCTCCGCGAGTCGCCAGCCTCGCGTATCTGGATGCCGTCGGTCTGGCCGCTGCTCGACTGGAGCAGACCCTCGGGGACGTCGGAAGCTCCCCGTTCGCCGAAGCGATGAAGGTGGGTGTCGGCGCGGCCGACGAGCTGGCCCGTAGGGTCGAGGGCACGTACAAGCTGGCGCTCGCCTAGAGACCTAGGCGGCCCGAAAGGAGCGACATGGAAGGTGGGTTCGGGTTTCCGTTCGGAGGCGATCCGGAGGAGCTCATGCGAGGGCTCCGCGAGTTCGCCGAAAAACAGTCGGAGGCGGTTCAGGAGTCACAGCGCGAGCAGTTCGCGACGCTGACGCTGAACACCGCGGTCGAGTTGACCGGCGCCGCCCTGAAGCGGATCGACGTCCAGGGGCCGACCGACGAGCAGGCGGTCGCCCTCCGCGATGCGATGCGCGTCCTATTCCCCGAGGCGGTCGCGTTGGTCTCCGCCGCGCGCCAGGGCTTCATGCGCGAGCGTTGAGCAGATGACGGCAATTACCAACTAACCATCTAGGGCATGACCGTCCTCGACCGCGCGATCGTCTGGGTGCTCCCGGCCGTGCCACGGCCGGTGGTCAAGCGGCTCTCGCGCCGATACATCGCCGGGGAGCGGCTGCCCGAGGCCTGCCGCGTCGTCAAGCGGCTGAACGAAGCCGGGAAGCTGGCGACGCTCGACGTCCTTGGCGAGGAGGTGACGACGCGGGAGGAGTCCCTCCTGCTGGTGGAGGCCTACCGCGACGTCTTCGAGACCATTCGCCGAGAGGGGCTCGACTCGAACGTCAGTGTCAAGCCCACGGGACTCGGGCTGAGCATCGACACGGATTTCTGCCGCGAGAATCTGGGGGATTTGATCCGATGCGCGGAGGAGCGGTCGAGCTTCGTCCGCATCGACATGGAGGACGCGTCAACGACCTCCGACACGCTCGACGTCTACCGGTCGCTGCGGGCGGAGGGGCTGACGAGTGTCGGCGTCGTCCTCCAGGCGCGCCTGCGCCGCACGCTGGACGACATCTCCGCCCTGGCCGATCTCCGTCCGAGCGTCCGGGTGTGCAAGGGGATCTACCTCGAGCCGCCTGACATCGCCTACCAGGGTGCCCAGGCGATCAGGGAGAACTTCGTCAACGCTGTCGACGACCTGCTCGAAGCCGGCGCTTACGTCGCGATTGCGACTCACGACGGCTGGGTGGTCGACCGCGCGAAGGAGCTGCTCGAGAAGCACGGCAAGAAGCCCGGCGAGTACGAGTTCCAGATGCTGCTCGGGGTGCGCGAGGATCTCGGCGACCAGCTTGTTCACGAGGGCCATCGCCTCCGGATCTACGTCCCGTTCGGGCGCCGCTGGTACGAGTACTCGGTGCGAAGGCTCCAGGAGAACCCGGCCATGGCGACGGCAATCGCGAAGGCGACGGCCCGCCGCTTGCTCCCGGGTCGAAACGGTCGCGAGCGCGGCGCCGCGGCGTGAGCCGCGTCAAGACCGGAGGGACGTACTCCGGGTACTTCGTCGCGATCGCAGCTGCCTTCGTGACTGCACTCGTCGTCTCGAACATCATCGCGGTCAAGCTGACGGAGGCCGGCGGCCACGTCCTCGACGCGGGCAACAACCTCTTCCCGCTCGCCTACTTGCTCGGCGACGTACTCACGGAGGTCTACGGCTTCCGGACAGCGCGTCGCGTCATCCTGCTCGGGTTCGCCTGCAACCTGCTCGCGGTCGGAGCGATCCAGCTCGCGATCGCGCTCCCGGCGGCGGACTTCTGGGAGCCGAACCAGGAGGCGTATTCCTCTGTGCTCGGGACGTCGCTTCGCCTGTTCGGCGCCTCCCTCGCCGCCTACCTCGTGGGTGAGCTGTCCAACTCGCTCGTGCTCGCCCGCCTCAAGGTGGCGACCGGCGGGCGTTATCTCTGGGTGCGCACGATCGGCTCATCTCTAGTCGGGCAGGGTCTCGACTCGCTGGTCTTCGTCCTGCTCGCGTTCGCCGGCACCGGCGCCCCGCTCGTCGAGACGATCGTGACGACGTGGGTGGCGAAGGTCGCCTGGGAGATCGCGGCGACACCGCTCACCTACGCGGCGGTGAACGGACTCAAGCGGCGCGAGGGGCTCGACCCCTTCGACCATGACCTCAGGCTGGGCCCGCTCGCTTTCTTGCGCTAACGGCGAGCTGCTGGGGCGCCTGCTCCGACCGGCCAAAGAGCCGCCCGAGTGTCTCGAGTGACTCCACGAGCTGGCGCCGCTCGTGCTCGGAGAGGTCGTCGGCAAGCCGGCCGAGCGCGGCCACGAAGCGCCTGCGCCGGACGAGGTGCTCCCGCTTCCCGGTCGCGGTCGCAACGACTCGCACGGCCCGGGCGTCGGCGGGATCTCTCTCACGGCGGACGAGCTTTCGGGCGGCGAGGGCGTCGACCGTTCGGCTCGCGGTCGCGACCGTGACACCGAGTGCCTCGGCAAGCGCCCCCATCCGGCAGGGGCCTTCGCGGACGACGACACGGAGCCCGATCGCCTGAGGCGTGGTCAGCTCGGCCGTCGAGAGGTCCTCTCCGGTAGTCGACTTCCGGCGCTGGAGCTCGCTCCAAAGGCGGATGATCCCCTCGGCCAGGCGCTCGCTCTCGGCCTCCCGGGTCACGCTGCCTGCCTCTGCGCCCTGGGAGTTTCCGCCGCAGGCTCCTCCATCGTGCTTCGGAGCTCGGTGTGCGGCAGGAAGAGCGTCGCGACGAAGGCCAGGGCGCACAGGAAGATGCCCAGCGCAAAGGCCGGCTGGAGGGCGTTCGCGAGCTCGGCGGGGCCGGCGGTGGACGCCTCCGACGCGCCCAAGCGGGCGAGCATGATCGCACCCATCGCCGTGACTCCGACCGTGGCGCCAATCGACCGGAAGAACTGGGTCGACGCGGTCGCCGTTCCCATCAGGGAGCGTGGAACGGCATTCTGGACGACGACCGTGAAGTTCTGCATGAGGAGTCCAGTTCCGACGCCGACGACGACCACGGCGCGGGTCGCCTCGAAGGCAGTCGTCGCGGGATCCATGCCGGCGAGCAGGAAGAGCCCGGTTGCCATGATCGGTGGGCCGGCCAGCAGCACCGCGTGGTAGCGGCCCGTGCGCGAGACGATCTGGCCCGACGCGGCGCTCGCCACGATCCACCCGAGCATGAGCGGGGTCAGGATGGCACCGGAGCTCGTGGCGCTCTCGCCCAGCACCTGCTGCACGAACAGCGGGACGAACATGATCGTGCCGAAGATGGCCGCGCCGATGCCGAAGAGAGCGACCTGGGCGACGGCGAAGGTGCGATTCCGGAAGAGGTCAAGCGGGAGAATCGGCTCGGCCGCGCGCCGCTCCTGCACGACGAACCCGACCGTGAGGAGCCCGGAGGCAGCGAAGAGGCTCACGATGACCGGCGAGGTCCAGGGATAGTCGACACCGCCCCAGACCGATCCGAGCAGACCGGTGGAGATCGCCCCGGTCAGCAGGGTGGCGCCGAGGTAGTCGATCCGGTGGCGCTCCTTGACCTGCTTCGCGTCGAAGCCGACCCAGACCACCACCAGCGCGAGTGCGGCAAGCGGCAGGCTCACGAAAAAGGCCCAGCGCCAGGACGTGTTGTCGGCGATCCAACCGCCGGTCGCGGGACCGACGACGGAGGACAGGCCGAAGACCACGCCGATTAGGCCCTGCCACTTCCCGCGCTTCCGGGGCGGAATCATGTCGCCGATCACGGCGATGCCGAGCGGGATCAGCCCGCCGGCGCCGAGACCCTGAATCGCGCGGCCGGCGATCAGCACCTCCATCGAGGGTGCGAGCCCGGCCACGATCGACCCCGCCGAGAAGAGAAGGATCCCGAGGGCGAAGAACGGCCTGCGGCCGTAGAAGTCGGAGAGCCGGCCGTAGAGCGGCACCGTGACCGTCAGCCCGAGCATGTAGGCGGAGAAGACCCACGAGTAATGCTGGAGCCCGCCGAGATCGCCGACGATCGTGGGGAGGGCCGTCGAGACGATCGTCTGGTTGAGCGCAGCGACGAGCATGCCGAGCATGAGCCCGGCGAACACGATCAGGGTGCGCCGCGGTCCTAGCGGATAGACGGTTCGATCATTCATTCGTTACGTAACGAAAGTATACAGCGTCGCACGTGCCCGGCGACCCCCTTTTGGTGTCTAGGCTCTGCGGATGCTCCGGCTGGGGGATCGGCTGCGCCAGGCTCGTCACCGACGTGAGCGAGCTCAGCTCCTTCAGCGCTTGCCGGAGCGCTCAGTGGGTGTCGAGATCGGCGTCTGGGCGGGTGACTTCTCGGCCGCGATCCTCCGAGCTGTGCGGCCGACGCGCCTCCACCTCGTGGACCCCTGGACCTTCGCCCCCGAAGAGCCCTACGCTCAGGCGTGGTACGGCGGCGCCCGGGCGTCCAGCCAGGCGGACATGGACGAGGTCTACGAGCGTGTCCGACAGCGCTTCGAGCATGAGGTCGGGGACGGCGTCGTCGTCATCCACCGCTCGACATCCGCTGAGGCCGCGGTCCGGTTCGAGGACGCTTCGCTCGACTGGGTCTACGTGGACGGTAACCACCTCTACGGGTACGTCCGGACGGATCTCGAGCTCTTTGCCCCTAAGGTCAGGCCGGGCGGCCTTCTCGCAGGCGATGACTACGGAGCTGCCGGCTGGTGGGACGACGGGGTGCGCCGGGCGGTGGACAGGTTTCTCGTCACGGAGGTGGGTGCATACGAGCCCCTCTTCCTCCGCGACCAGTTCCTCCTGCGCCGCGCCGCGTAAGCACGAACGGCGGCGGGTCTTACGCCAGCACCGAGTAGCCGCCGTCGACAACGAGCGTCTGGCCGCGCACCATCGCGGCTTCCGGCGAGGCGAGGAAGCACACCGCGTCTGCCACGTCCCGTGGCTCGACGAGACGCCCTGCCGGCGTTCGTTCGCGATAGTACGAGAGCATCGTGTCCCGCTTCGGGAAGTACTCGAGCGCACCCGTCTCGACGAGTCCCGCAGAGACGGCGTTGACCCGGATGTCGCGCGGTGCGAGCTCGACGGCGAGATACCGAACGAGCGCCTCGATGGCCGCCTTCGAGGTCCCGACGAGGATGTAGCCCTCGAGCACGCGGGTCGACCCGAGGCTCGAGATCGCGATGATCGAGCTCCCGGGGGCCATCGACGGAGCGGCGGTGCGAGCGAGCGTCAGGAGGGCGCGCGCGTTCGCGTTCATCGTCCAGTCCCAGTGCTTCTCGTCCAGGTCGAGCGCCGGGCGGATCACGCCTGACGCGGCATTGGAGACGAGCACGTCGAGCGGCCCGGCCTCCTCGGCGAGGCGGATCGCCTTCTCGGGATCGCCGAGGTTGCCGCGGAGG
>DASQGA010000068.1:0-1694 GCA_035632855.1 Gaiellaceae bacterium
GAGGCGGCGGAGGAAGGCGCTTTCGTCGAGCACACGGAAGGCGAGCGTCTCGTCGACTCAGGTCCCTTCACCGGCATGGCGAGCCCGGAGGCGACGAAGGCGATCGTCGACTGGCTCGAGGCCAACCATCTGGGCCGCCCAGCGGTCGGCTACCGGCTCCGCGACTGGCTGCTCTCTCGCCAGCGCTACTGGGGTGCACCCATCCCGGTCGTGTACTGCGAGAACGACTGCGGCATCGTCCCGGTGCCGGACGAGGACCTGCCGGTGCTTCTGCCCGAGGTCGACGACTACGTCCCGAAGGGCCGCTCGCCGCTTGCGGCTGCCGAGCACTGGGTTCGGACGAGCTGCCCCTCCTGCGGTGGGCCGGCTCGGCGCGAGACCGACACGATGGACACGTTCGTCGACTCGTCCTGGTACTTCCTCCGCTACACGGACCCGGACAACGACCAGGCACCCTTCTCGACCGAGATGGCGAACTACTGGTTGCCCGTCAACCAGTACATCGGCGGGATCGAGCACGCGATCCTGCACCTGCTCTACGCCCGCTTCTTCACGAAGGTCATGCAGGAGATGGGCCTGGTCGACTTCCGCGAGCCCTTCGCGCGCCTGTTCAACCAGGGAATGATCTACCGCCACGGGGCCAAGATGGCCAAGTCGAAGGGAAACGTGGTGCCGCCCGACGAGATGGTCTCGCGCTACGGCGCCGACGCGACGCGGCTCTACATCCTCTTCATGGCGCCTGCCGACGAGGACAAGGAGTGGCAGGACACCGGCATCGAAGGCACGTCGCGCTTCCTGGCGCGGCTGTGGCGGCTGGCGCACGAGGTAGCCGAGCGCGGTGATATCGGTGCGCCGGGCGACGGCGCCCTGGTTCGCGCCACGCACGCGACCATCGAGAGGGTCACCGACGACCTCGAGCGGCGCTTCCAGTTCAACACGCCGGTGGCCGCGGTGATGGAGCTTCTGAACGAGGCCTACCATGCGAAGGAGAACCCGGACCAGGCGGGCGCGGTCCGGTTCGCCACGGAGACCATCGTCTCGCTCGTCCAGCCGTATGCGCCGCACGTCGCGGAAGAGCTCTGGGAACGGCTGGGTCACGAGCGGCTCTGGGAGGAGCCCTGGCCGGAGCCGGATCCGGCGATGCTCGAGCGCGATACGTTCACGCTGGTCGTGCAAGTGAACGGCAAGGTGCGCGACAAGGTCGAGGTTCCCGCCGGCCTCTCGGAGGACGAGCTCGTGGCGCGCGCCAGCGAGCTGCCCAGGGTTCGGGCTCACCTGGACGGCAAGGAGATCCGCAAGCGGATCGTCGTGCCCGGGAAGCTCGTCAACCTGGTCGTCGGCTAGAGGAGCGACCGTGGCGCGGCGCCACGCGGCTGGGAGAGCCACCGACCTCGACGCCCGAGAGCTTCTCCATGAAGGCTGCCACGAGCCCGGTCGGCTCGCCGTCGTCCTTCCGTCGCACGGCCACGATCTGTCGTCGGACGGGCTTGACACCGGCGATCCGAGCGGCCACGAGACTACCGTCCGCGAGTTCCCCAGCGACTGCGGTCTGAGGCAGGAGGGCAACGCCGAGCCCCTGCTGCACCATCTTCTTCGTTGCGTCGATGTTGTCGAGCTCCATGACGCCGCGCGGCGTCACTCCCGCCTCGCGGAAGAACGAGCTCGTGAGCCCGTGATAGCTCGAGGTGCGGTCG
>DASQGA010000069.1:0-5008 GCA_035632855.1 Gaiellaceae bacterium
GTCTCCGGGCGCGACCGGGGCGGCGGCAGCAGATCTGCCATCCCGAGGGCCGAGGCGCAGACGAGCCCCCCGCTGGCGAGGATCTCGAGGGCCCGCGCTCGCTCGCCGACCAGGTGGGGAGGTGGCCGGAGGCCGGTCTCCCAGCGGACACCGCGCGAGGCGAGAAGGCCGACCCTGTCCTCGCCGAGGTACCAGCCGGCTGCCTCAGCGATATCTCGAGCATCGGCGTCGTCAGGGAGCAGGCAGACGAGCGCTCCCTCCCGGGCGGTCCAGACGGCCGCCAGAAAGAGCGGCAGGAGCGCTTCGGAGACGCGCGCCCGGTCGGGGGCGGCCGCGAACGCCTGCAGGCGATCTGTCTCCGCGAGAGCGCGGGCAACCGGATTCAGAACAGGGGTGTCGGTGATGGTCTTCGGGTCCATGACGAGCGACGGAACCGTCGTTTCGCGGACGCAATCGTAGCCTCGAGGGGTATGCCTATTGCCGATCCACCATCTAGGCTCCCGCCGTGGCCGGAGAGCTCGTAGACATCGGGAAGCGGCCGCTGCTCGTTGCGTCCTTCGAGCCTCCAGGCGCGGCTGCCCGCTTCAATGCGTGGCGAGAGGAGCACGCCGACGCGCTCGCCGCCGTGCCGGAGGCGGCGCTCCGGGTCGAGTACGGCCGGACCGGCCAGGGCCTTTTCGTGCGGGTCCGGATCGACGAGAAGCACGTTCCCGACGGCCTCCTCCCTCCACCGGACGCCGCCTGATCCCGACCTAGGAGGACCGGCCCTCCCTAGACCGGCTCGAGCGGCCTATGGGGTTCCAGAGGTAGCTCGACGCGAATCGGATCGCCGGGCCGGACATCCCCGTCGGCCAGGACGATGCTCATGACGCCGGATTTCCGAACAAGCTCCCCCTCCTCGTCCCGGCCGAGGGTGGCGGCCATGAGCCCGGGCTGGATTCCGTCGAGCTGGACGCACGGATTGCGAAGACCGGTCACTTCCACCACGGCTGCATCGCCGAGGTGGAGGCGCGCGCCTGTCGAGAGTCCGAGCAGGTCGACACCGCGTGTGGTCACGTTCTCGCCCATCTGGCCCGGGGCGAAGGAAAAGCCGGCCGCGAGCAGCTCCTCGTGGAGCTCCTCGTGGATCAGGTGCACCTGGCGCAGGTTGGGCTCGCTCGGGTCGCGCCGGAGGCGCGAGCGGTGCTTGACGGTCGCCCCGAGATGAGCGTCGCCTTCGACCCCCAGGCCGCTCAGGAGCCGAATGCTCTCCTCATTCGGCTTGGCCATTGTGTGCGACGCGCTTCGGCTTACAGCAGTCACGAACCCGTCAATCATCTAGATGGTTGATCGGTAGTTGGCGCGGTAACTGCCGGTCAATCATCAACGACCTCGCGATCGTTGTAGAGCTGTTGCGCGGCCTCGAGACCGTCTCGGGCGATCGCCTCGGCCGCGTCGGCGGCGCGGCCCACGAGCGTGTCCACATCAAAATCCTCGTCGAAAGGAGAAAGCACGTAGTCGGCGACGGGCCGACGGTCTCCGCGCTCGGGCCGTCCGACTCCGATCCGGAGGCGCAGGAACTCCTGGGTCTTGAGGTGCTGGGCGATCGAGCGGAGGCCATTGTGGCCCGCGAGCCCGCCGCCGGCGCGCGCCTGGAGGCGACCCGGCTCCAGGTCGACCTCGTCGTGGACAACGAGCAACGACTCGGCCGGAACCTTGAAGAAGCGGACGGCTGCAGCCACGGATCTCCCCGATTCGTTCATGAAGGTCTGCGGCTTCAGGAGCGCAAGGCGGCGGCCGTCGAGCCGAAGCTCGGCCAGGTCGGCCGAGAACTTCGACCGCCACGAGGCGTCATGTCGCCGGGCAAGCTCGTCGCCCACCATGAAGCCGACGCTGTGCCGCGTGCGGGCATAGTCGCGCCCGGGGTTCCCGAGGCCGGCGACCAGCAGGTCGAGCGTCGGGGCCGCCTCGCCCCGACGAAACAGTCGCATGAGGACTTACCCCTCGGGGGTGCCCGCCGCATCGGCATCCGGCTCGGCCGCATCCTCGGCGGCACCTTCCGGCTGCTCCTCGGCGGGAACTTCGCCCTCGGCCAGCTCCTCTTCCGAGACTTCCTCCTCAGGCTCCTCGGGCTCGAGCGTCGGCGGGATGACACTCGCGATCGTGGTCTCCGGATCGTCGAGGTACGTCACGTTCTCGATCGGGCGCAGATCGCTGACACGGACATTGTCGCCGATGTTGAGCGCCGTCACATCGAGCTCGAGCCTGTCGGGGACGTCCATCGGAAGTGCCTCGACGTTGACCTCTCGCAAAGACTGTTGCAGCACGCCGCCCTCGGTGACGCCCTGCGCCTCGCCAATGAGCTCGACGACCACCTGTGCCTGGATCAGCTGGTCGAGCCGAACCTCCTGGAGATCAACGTGGAGAAGGCGGTTCTTCACCGGGTGAAGCTGGTACTCCTTGAGCACGGCGTGATGCGGCTTCTGGGTGCCCTCGACGACGACGTCGATGATCGCGTGGAGGCCGTGGGAGCCGGTCAGGACGCGGCGGAGCTCCCGGTCGCCGACGCTGAACGGCTGCGCAGCCTTCCCGCTCCCGTAGAGAACGCCCGGGATCGCCCCTTCGGCGCGCAAACGACGCGCGGCCGGGCTCCCGCCGTTCTCCCGCGGCTTCACCTCCAACTTGACTCGCTCACCAGCCATATCGGCTCGCCAGTGTAGCTAAGCGGTCGAGGTTGTAAGTTCCCGTGAAGCGGTAGCGGTCTACTCGGTCGTGCTCGCCTCCGTCGGCAGGCCGTGCCGGGCCACCACACGGTCGTAGTTGAGCCGCAGCAACTCGATCACGTCGCGTACGTCGGCTTCATCCTCGATTCTGCGCGCGGCTGGCCCCGGCCGATCGGGGAAAACAGGGTGGTGCACCACCCGACCCTGCTCGAACAGGTCGGCCCAGGCCTGCTTCGGGAATGAGAAGTGGGCGGCGTGATCGCCGTGCAGGTGACCGATCTCCCGGCGGCCGACCTTGAAGGCGAACTCGCCGCGGCGGCCGGCGCCTGCCTCCACTCCCGGCCAGGAAGTGACTTCCTCGGTGATCCGCTCGCTTGCTGTTCGAGGCTTGGTCATGGGTGGCTCATCGACGGTCCGAGTACTGACCCTGGTCATCATGCACGCTCAACTGCACGCCGCGGTCGGGTTTCCGCCCTCTGCGCGGGGCGGAGGCGGATTACGAGCTTCGACTCGACTCGCTCGAGCGGCGGATCGAGCAGAAGGAGACCGACCTCTCCGCGTACGTCGCCCAGCTCCAGGGCCAGTTCGGCCGCAGCGGATCTCGGCCCTCTGACCGAGGAAGGCTTGGTGGAACGCCGCTCGTCGTCGGGGTGCGATGGTCGTTCCGAGGCAAGGACGCAGGGAGTGCCGATAGCAGCGCTATCGGTGCGACTGAGGACGCCGCCTCGGGGCGAGCAGCGCGGCCCGACGGCACAGCTTGCGTTTCTCCAAGCCTTCCTCGGTCAGTAAGACCAGAGGTGGTCGTCGGACGGGTTCTCTCGCTCTTCCTGCCAGAGCCGGGCGTAGACACCGGCCGCGATCAGCGGCGCTCCCGGAAACAGCTCCAGGAGGACGACCACGATCCAGAGGGCGGACCCGAGGCCTCCGACGACGACTGCGGCGACGACAGGGAGCGCTGCCAGCCCGAGTGCCCACCACTGTGCGACGACCCATCCTAGCCAGACGTGGAGCGCGAGGGGCACGAGGAAGAGCGCCGCGACCACGATGCCGGGTGGCTCGGTCTGGGAGTTCGCGACAGCGCCGATCCAGAGCGACATGAGCGCGCCGAAGACCAGCGGGGCGGTACGAGGGTTCCTGGCGAGTGCGGACACCGAAACGTCCTTCGGATCGGGGCGGGCCGCACCGCCGTGTACACGTATCTGCACCGATCGTGGTCGAGAGGCGGCGCCTCCGCATCCCCCGAAAATGCGAGAAGGGGCGCGCCTACGCCCCTTCTCGAGCCAATGACTGCCCCCCACACCGAATCGGTGGAGTTCCTGACCCCAGTATCGCCTCTATCGCCTGTATTGCATAGAGCTGGAGCGTTGAACTTCGTCAACGCTCGTCGAGCAGGCGGACGGCCGCATCGCGGTCCGGCACGCGGAGCTTCTTGAGGATCGCAGAGACGTGCGATCGCACGGTCACGTCGGCAATGAAGAGGCGCTTTGCGATCTCCGCGGTCGAAAGACCCTCGCGCAGGAGCTCGAGCACCTCCCACTCCCGCTGGCGCAGCTCCACCGCCGGCTGTTGCGCGAGGACGACGCGCTTTCGGCGCCCCCGCTCGCGGAACTCCTCGATCAGACGCGTGACGAGGTTCGCAGGCAAAGGAGCTTCGCCAGCGAGCGCGCCTCTGAGAGCGGCCGGAAGCTCGGAGCGCTCGACGTCCTTCAGAAGGTAGCCGCAGGCCCCGGCACGAAGTGCGTCGAAGAGATCCGCGTCGTCCCGGGACGCCGTCAGCATCACGATTGCGGTTCCCGGCAGCGCGCTCGAGATCTCGGCTGCCGCGGCAATGCCGCTCCCGGGCATTCGGATGTCGAGGAGGCAAACGTCAGGCTGCTCGGCCAGGGCGGCCTCAACGGCTGCCGGCCCATTTCCGACCTCCGCGCAGACGAGGAAGCCGTCGCTTTCGAGCACGTCTCGAACGCCCGCGCGCGTCGGCGGATGGTCGTCTGCGATCAGGATCCGGACCGGGTCGGTTGATGCAGGGATGCTCATGGCAGGACGACCTCGATCGCCGTTCCGGCTCCGGGCTCGGACGAGAGCGTGAAGACGCCGCCTAGCGCCTCGGCGCGCTCGCGCATACCGATGATCCCGAAGCCGCCGCCACGAGGCGCCTCGGCGTCGAAACCATTGCCGTCGTCGACAATCATCAGCCGGAGCCCGTTGCCGTTCTCGAGCTGGACGCGAACCTCGCTCGCGCCGCCGTGCCGGGCCGCGTTCGTCACGGCCTCGCGAACGATCCGGATGAGAGCCTCGCGCGTGTCCGC
>DASQGA010000070.1:0-1877 GCA_035632855.1 Gaiellaceae bacterium
CGAGGTCGTCCTCGTGTCGGGACGAGGTGAGCGCAAGGTAGGCAAGCGATCCAAAGCGGAGGTCGCCGAGGCTATCCTCGACGAGGTCGCGACGCATCTGAGAGGAGACTGATGGAAGAGCAGGTGGCGGGGGTGAGGGAACAGGTTCAGGCGACGCGGTCGGCGGACCTGGCCAGGCGCATCACCGAGAACTTGCGCCGCGTCATGCATGCGCCCGACGAGACGCTCGACCTCGCCGTCCTGTGTCTCTTCAGCGAGGGGCACCTGATCATCGAGGACCTTCCCGGGGTCGGGAAGACGACCCTCGCCAAGGCACTCGCACGCTCCGTCGACCTCTCTTTCTCGAGACTGCAGTTCACTCCCGACCTTCTGCCGTCGGACGTAACGGGCGTGAACGTCTTCGACCAGCGGTCGAACGAGTTCGAGTTCCGTCCGGGGCCGGTGTTCGCGAACGTGCTCCTGGTGGACGAGATCAATCGCACGTCGCCGAAGACCCAGGCCGCGCTCCTCGAGTGCATGCAGGAAGGCCAGGTGACGGTCGACGGCCGCTCCTACGGGCTCGCGCCGCCGTTCATGGTCATGGCGACGCAGAACCCGATCGAGTACGAGGGGACGTATCCGCTGCCGGAGGCGCAGCTCGACCGCTTCACCATGCGGATCGCGATCGGCTACCCGCCCCTCGCTGCAGAAGCGCGGATGCTGAACGAGCAGACGACCGAGGACCCGCTCGCGTCGCTGACCCCCGTGGCGAGTGCCGAGGACGTGATCGGGGCGATCCAGGACTCCCGGCGTGTCTACGTCGAGGAGAGCGTCAACCGCTATGTGGTGACGCTCCTGCGCCAGACCCGAGGCGACAGCCGCCTCCACCTGGGCGCGAGCCCTCGGGCGGGGATCAACCTGCTCCGGGTCGCCAAGGCGCGTGCCCTGGCCGCCGGGCGGGACTACGTCGTTCCGGAGGACGTGAAGGAAATCGCGCCGTCCGTGCTCGCCCACCGGCTCATCCTCGCTCCCGAGGCTCGCTCTGCCGGCCTGGACGGTGCTGATCTCGTCCGCGACCTCGTCGAGCGGACACCAGTCCCGGTCTAGGGCCGGCACCCGCGATGCTGACCGACCGCGGCCGCTGGATCCTCGCCTTCGGCGGCCTGACGTACCTCGTAGCGTGGGGCTTCGGCTCGGAGCCGCTCTATCCGGTCGCCGTCGGGCTCGTGCTCGCCGTCGCGGGTGCGGCCCTGTGGGTGCGACTCCACCGCAAGCCGATGACGCTCCGCCGCTCGCTGGGCCGCGGTGACCACGTGGCCGGCGACGACGTGCCGGTCGAGCTGGAGCTCGAGGTCGAGGGTCGCTTTCCCACCGCCAGCCTCGTCGTGACCGAGCGGATCGCGACGATCGGCTTGCGCGAGACCGTCCTGACCCGGCACGGCGGCCGTCTGCGCGGCGGCTACGTCCTCCACGACGTCCCGAGGGGCCGGTATCCGATCGAGTCGGCAGAGGTCGTGATCGAGGACCCCTTCGGGCTCGAGCGCGTCCAGGAAGCGCTTCCGAGGCGTGAGTCGCTCCTCGTCTACCCGCGCCTCGTCGAGCTCGAGAGCCTTTTCTCCGACGCCGGCGCCCGCACTCCTGGCGGCCGGCGGCTGCTCATGCGCCGCACGACGGGATTCGAGCTGCACTCCGTCCGCGATTACGAGCAGGGCGAGTCGCTGCGCCGGGTCCATTGGCCCTCGACCGCCCGGCGTGGACAGCTCATGGTCAAGGAGCTCGAGGACGCGCCGCGCGACGAGACCGCCGTGCTCCTCGATGCAGACGGCGGCGCCGTGGTCGGAGATCCGCCCGACTCGACGTTCGAGCTCCAGGTGCGCGCCGCCGGCTCGATCCTGCTC
>DASQGA010000071.1:0-7890 GCA_035632855.1 Gaiellaceae bacterium
GAGGCGCTGCGTCGACTCACATGACTCCTCGTAGCGATACGGAAGCCCGAAGCCTCCCCGGAGCAGGGGCTCGACCTTTTCGGGGGCGAGCGAGTCCGGCATGGGTCGGCCGGTCTAGACTAACGGCGCTGTGCAACCGCAGGTCCATCCCGCCCGTCTGACCGAGAACACGATGGAGAACGCGCGGCTCTTGGCTTACCGCAAGCTGTCCGACCTTGCGCTCGCTGCGAAGGCGCGCGGAGGCGATGCGGGGGCCCTCCATACGCTCGTGGAGCGCCACGGTCCGCGGGTGAACAGGCTCGCGTCGCAATTGATCGGTGACTTCGAGGACGCGCGCGACGCGGCGCAGGAGTCGCTCGTGAAGCTCTGTACGCGGATCCGCCAGTTCCGCGGCGACGCGCAGTTCGTGACCTGGCTTCATCGCCTGGTCGTCAACACGTGTCGCGACGTGCACGCGCGGAAGCGCGCCCGCTCCACCGACCCGCTCGTGTTCGAGGACGAGCTGGCCGGAGACGACTCGGATCCGTCGCGGATGGCGATGATCGGCGACCTGCGGCGGGACCTCGTCGACGGTCTCTCCAGGCTCTCTGCCGACCAGCGCGCGGTCGTCGTTCTCCGTGACGCGCTCGACCTCTCCTACGAGGAGATCGCGCGCCGGGCGAGCATGCCGGTCGGAACGGCCAAGAGCTATGTGCACCGCGGGCGGGCGCGCCTTCGCGTCCGACTCGAAGAACACTCCCCCGCGTGAAGCTGCCGCTCGGCAGGCGCGAGATCGAGGAGATCCTCCCGCACCGGGAGCCGTTCCTCCTACTCGACGAAGTGATCGAGCTGGAGCCGGGCGCTCGCGTCGTCGCCCGGAAGCGCGTCCGGGAGGACGAATTGTATCTCGCAGGGCACTTTCCCGGCCGGCCGATCATGCCGGGCGTCCTGATGGTCGAGGCGCTCGCTCAGACGGGTGCCGTCGCCGTGCTCTCGGAGGAGCAGAACCGAGGGAAGCTGGCGTTGTTCGCAGGCATCGACGACGTTCGCTTCAAGCGCATCGTGGAACCGGGGGACGAGCTCGAGCTGGTGTGCGATCTCGAACGTGTACGCGGGCCGATCGGACGGGGCAAGGTGAGGGCGACGGTCGGGGGTGAGCTCGCGGTGCGCGGTACGCTGACCTTCGCCGTGACCGACGGCGTTCTGTGATCGCGAACGTCGACGGCACCCAGATCGGGATCACCGGCGTCGGGGCCTACGTTCCGGACCGCGTCCTGACGAACGCCGACCTCGAGCGCATGGTCGACACCTCCGACGAGTGGATCGTCGAGCGGACCGGGATCCGGGAGCGTCGGATCGCGGAGGAGGACCAGGCGGCAAGCGACCTCGCGCTGCCTGCGTGCCGGGACGCCCTCGCCCAGGCGGGACTGCGCGGCGAAGACATCGACTACATCGTCGTCGCGACCGCGACGCCCGACATGATCTTTCCCGCCACCGCGTGCATCGT
Source organism: Gaiellaceae bacterium (assembly GCA_035632855.1). Taxonomy (GTDB): domain Bacteria; phylum Actinomycetota; class Thermoleophilia; order Gaiellales; family Gaiellaceae; genus DASQGA01. The sequence goes on from DASQGA010000071.1 coordinate 1,487, forward strand.
CGCCGACCAGCTCGGCTCTACGAGAGCTGCTGCATATGACCTCCTCGCGGGTTGCACGGGGTTCATGTATGCGCTCGCACAGGCCCACGCCGCGCTCGCCGGTGGCCTCGCCGAACGCGCGCTCGTGATCGGGACCGAGACCCTCTCGAAGATCACGAACTGGAAAGACCGCTCGACCTGCATCATCTTCGGGGACGGCGCCGGCGCGGCAGTCGTCGAGCGCGTGAAGGACGGGGGCTTCCGAGGGTTCGAGCTGGGAGCGGACGGCTCCGGTGGGCCGGACCTCTGCGTCCCGGCCAGCGGTTCTCGGACGCCGATCACTCCCGAGACGATCGACCAGGAGCTCCAGTACATCAAGATGAACGGCCGCGAGGTCTTCCGCTTCGCGACACGCATCATGGTCACCTCGGCAGAGAGCCTCCTCGAGGCCTGCGGCGCCACCATCGACGATGTCGACCTTTACGTGCCGCACCAGGCCAACAAGCGGATCATCGACCATGCCGCGAAGCACCTGGGGCTGCCGCCGGAGAAGGTACTCGTCAACATCGACCGGTACGGCAACACGTCGTCCGCCTCGATTCCCCTGGGTCTCGTCGAGGCGGTGGAGGACGGCCGGATCAAGCCGGGAACGCGAGTCCTCTTGAGCGGTGTGGGTGCCGGCCTGACGTGGGGTTCGGCCTACATGACCTGGTCGAACGGGAAGGGCTCGTGAAGGTCGCATTCTGCTTTCCGGGCCAGGGCTCCCAGGACGTTGGGATGGGCCGAGAGATGGCCGCCGCCTTCCCCGAGGCCCAGGCTGTTTACGACGAGGCCGTCGCCGCGGTCGGGTTCGACCTCGCGCGTATCTGCTTCGAAGGTCCGATCGAGGAGCTGACGCGCACCGAGATCCAGCAGCCCGCACTCGTGACGACCTCGCTGGCGTGCCTCCGAGCCGTCGAGACGCGAGGGATCTCCGCCGACTACGTCGTCGGCCACTCCGTCGGCGAGTACTCGGCCCTCGGCGCGGCCGGAGCTCTCTCCGACCGCGAGGCCGTAGCGCTCGTCCGGGAGCGCGGCGAGGCGACCGCCGCGGCCGCGACGGAGCACCCGGGCGCCATGGCCGCGATCATCGGGCTCGAGGACCCCGTGGTCGAGGAGCTATGCGAGTCGATCGAGAACGTGTGGCCCGCGAACTACAACTGCCCCGGCCAGCTCGTCGTCTCGGGCGAGCCTGCTGCCGTCGACCGGTTGCTCGAGCAGGCTGCGGCGCGCGGGGCCCGAAAGACGGTGAAGCTTCCCATCGGCGGCGCCTTCCACAGCCCGCTCGTTGCGAGCGCCGCGGAACGCCTGCGACCAGCGGTCGAAGCTGTCTCGTGGGAGGAGCCCTCGCCGCTCTTCATGTCGACCGTGTCGGCGCAGATCGAGCCGGCGGCCCGGCTGGGTGAGCTCCTCGTCCAGCAGTTGACCGGCCCCGTCCGGTTCACGCAGGCCGTGGCGACGCTGGTGCGGGAGGGCGTCGACACGTTCGTCGAGATCGGCCCCGGTCAAGTGCTGAGCGGTCTCGTGAGGCGCTGCGATCGGTCGCTCCGGACGATCTCGGTCGGTGACCCTGCCTCGCTTCAGAAGCTCGAGGAGACCCTCTCTGCCGCCTGACTTCTGCTCCCTCGAAGGTAAGGTTGCCCTCGTCACAGGCGGCTCGCGCGGGATCGGGGCTGCGATCTGCCGCGAGCTCGGCCGCGCCGGCGCGCGTGTCGCGGTGAACTACCGCTCGAACGCGGAGGCAGCCGAAGCGGTTGCCGGCGAGGTCGGCGGCATCGCTGTCGCGGCGGACGTCGGTGATGCGGAGCAGGCGAAGTCGCTCGTCGAGCGGGTCGAGTCCGAGCTCGGCGATATCGATGCGCTCGTCAACAACGCGGGCCTCACCCGCGACACGCTGATCGCGCGTATGAGCGACGAGGATTGGGACGCAGTCCTCGACACCAACCTTCGTGGGACGTTCCACATGTGCCGCGCTGTCGCTCGCAAGATGCTTCGCCGGCGCACCGGCTCGATCGTCAACCTGACGAGCGTCGTTGGGATCCACGGGAACGCCGGGCAGGTGAACTACGCAGCGTCCAAAGCCGGGATCGTCGGTCTCACGAAGGCGTTGGCGAAGGAGCTCGGGAACCGCGGTGTGCGGGCGAACGCGATCGCGCCGGGTTACATCGACACGGAGCTGACCGGCGTGCTGGCCGACGAGGTGCGCAACCTGATCCTCGGGAACACGCCGCTCGGCCGGCTCGGGACGCCTGAGGACGTCGCCGGTGCGGTACGCTTTCTGTGCTCTGACGAGGCCGGGTTCGTGACGGGTGAGGTCTTGCTCGTCGACGGCGGCCTGGGGATGTAGGAGGAGGATCTTGGCTGGCGACAACGGACGTCGGCGTGTTGTTGTGACCGGGGTGGGCGCGGTGACGCCGCTCGGGAACACGGCAGAGAGCTACTGGGAGAACCTGACCGCCGGAAAGAGCGGCGCCGGCCCGATCACACTCTTCGACGCGAGTGAGTATCCGGTCAGGTTCGCCTGCGAGCTCAAGGACTTCGACCCGATCAACTGGATGGAGCACCGCAAGGCGCGCCGCATGGACCGCTTCTCCCAGATGGTGGTCGCGGCCGCGAGAATGGCTGAGGAAGACTCGGGCGTTGACGTCGAGGGCGAGACGGAGCGGACGGGCGTCTCGGTCGCCACCGGCATCGGCGGCCTGCATAGCTTCGAGGAGTGCCACTCGACGCTCGTAACCCGCGGCCCGGACCGCGTCAATCCGCTCTCGATCTCGGCGATCATCCCGAACATGGGTGCCGCCTGGGTCTCCATGGAGCTCGGCGCCCGCGGGCCGCTGACGTCGCAGTGCACCGCCTGCGCCGCCTCCAACATGGCGATCGGCGAGGCGATGGACGCGATCCGCCTCGGCCGCGCGGACGTGATGTTCGCCGGGGGAACTGAGGCCGGGATCTCCGAGGTCGGCATCAGCGGGTTCGGCGCCATGCGCGCGCTGTCCCGGCGAAACGACGAGCCCGAGAAGGCCAGCCGGCCCTTCGATGCGCAGCGCGATGGGTTCGTCATGGGCGAGGCTGGCGGTGTGATCGTGCTCGAGGAGCTCGAGCACGCGAAGGCGCGGGACGCGAAGATCTACGCAGAGCTCGTCGGCTACGGCGTGTCGTCCGACGCCCAGCACATCACCGAGCCGGATCCGACCGGCCGTCACCCGGCCCGCGCGATGGCGATGGCGCTCGAGGACGGCGGCGTCAACACGGAGCAGATCGACTACGTGAACGCCCACGGGACCTCGACACCGCTCGGCGACGCGAGCGAGACGAGGGTGATCAAGCTGGCGCTCGGGGAGGAGAAGGCGCGCAAGACGCCCATCTCCTCGATCAAGGGTGCCACCGGGCATTGCCTCGGCGCCTCCGGCGCGATCGAGGCGATCGCGTGCGTCTTCGCGGTGGGGCGGGACGTGGTTCCTCCGACGATCAACTACGAGGATCCCGACCCCGAGTGTGACCTCGACTACATTCCGAACGAGTCGCGCGAGACGACGGTCGACTACGCCCTCTCGAACAACTTCGGTTTCGGCGGGCACAACGCCTGCCTCGTGCTGAAGAAGTTCATCGGCTAGGACACATGTCCGGTCCGAGACGCTGGGCGAGCTTCGACTGCTACGGGACGCTCGTCGACTGGGATGGCGGCATCGGTGCGGAGCTCGCACGCCTCTGGCCGACGGCCGGCGGGGCGAACCTGCTCGAGCGCTATCACGAGATCGAGCCTCGGGTGGAGCTAAACGGGGCGCTCCCCTACCGCCAGGTGCTCACCGAGTCGCTCCGCCTCCTGGCGGAGAGCGAGGGACTCGAGCTCGAACCGGCGGAGGAGCAAGCGCTCGGCGATGCGCTGTCCCGGTGGCCGGTTTTCCCGGAGGTAGCGGGTGAGCTCAGCGAGCTTCGGGAGCGCGGGTGGCGGATCGCGATCCTCTCCAACACCGACCCCGATCTCCTCGCAGCGTCCCTCGAAAGCATCGGGGTCCCTGTCGACGTCCGCATCACGGCGGCGGACGCAGGTTCCTACAAGCCCGCCCACGGCCACTGGAAGTCGCTCTTCGAGCGCGACGATGTCGACCGGCAGCGACACGTGCACGTCGCGGCGAGCGCGTTCCACGACCTCGCGCCCGCCGGTGAGCTCGAGATTCCGGCGGTCTGGATCAACCGGCTCGGTGAGACCAGCGAGCTGCCTCGTGCGGGGGAGCTTCCGACGCTCGCCGGTCTCGCAGATCTGCTCGACCGCATCCGGGCCGCGTGAGCGACGGCCTCCCGGTGGGCTTCGAGCCCTCGCGACCCCGCCGTGAGGAGGCGGCCGAGATCGCTGCGCTGATCGTCGAGATGGAGCTCGCCCAGGAGGGCGAGGCGGAGACGACTACCGCCGACGTCCTGCGCGACTGGGAGGTCATGGACACCCATCAGGACGCCTGGCTCGTCCGGAAGGGCGGCACGCTCGTCGCCTACGGGTGCGTCCAGGCGCATCCGCGCGGAGCGGTAGCGGACGGGTTCGTCCATCCGGATGCGACCGGCCGGGGTGTGGGGCGGTTCCTCGTTCGTATGCTGGAGGCGAGGGCGGGCGAGCTCGCCGACGGCGGATTCGTCCAGAACGCCGTCAGCCTGAACGACGACGCCGGCCAGAGGCTGCTCGAAGCCGAGGGCTACCGGCCCGCTCGCCGCTTTCTGCGGATGCTCGTCGAGCTCCAGGGGCCTCCGGCCCTGGCAGAGCTGCCGGGAATCGTGATCAGGCCGATGGCGGCCGGAGAGGAAGCCGCCTTTCATTCTGTGGTGGAGCGCGCCTTCGCCACTCACTGGGGTCACGTCCCAATGACCTCCGAGGAGTGGTGGGCGCTCAGGGCCGCCCAAGGGAGCGACGACACGTCGCTCTTCTTCGTCGCGGAGGGGGACGGGGAGCTCGTCGGCGAGATCTCGTGCGACGCCGAGCGCTTCGGCGTCGGCTGGGTCATGACGCTCGGCGTTCTGCCGGAGGCCCGGGGCCTCGGAATCGGGCGCGCGCTCCTTCTATGCTCCTTCGTGGCCTTCTGGGAGCGCGGCCAGCCCCGGGTCGGGCTCGCGGTCGACGCGGACAACGACACCGGCGCGTCCCGTGTCTACGAGGCGGCGGGGATGCGACTCGCTTTCGGTGCGATCACGTTCGAGAAGCCGCTCGGGACCGGTACGGTTCGGCCGTGAGCCGCCTGCGTGCTCGCTGTCCCCACTGTCGCACCCTGACGGCCGTCGCGCTCGGGGGCTCGTACGAGTGCCATTCGTGCGGCCGAGAGTTCCGTGCCGGCCTCGTCCGCGTTCCGCGCGCTTGGGGGGAGGGCGGCGAGGCCATGATCGAGGCTGCCTATCTGCCCTTGCCGTACCCCGAGGTCGGCGTGGTCGAGGAAGACACTCTTTCAGAGCAGAATCTGGCTCTGGCAGCCTCGCTCCCCGAGCGGCCGCTCGTCCTCGGCGGTTGCTGTTGCACCCACGTCGGCGCGGTCGAGGGGCTCGCGGCACGCTACGACCGGCTCGCCGTCGTCTGGCTGGACGCGCATGGCGACTTGAACACGGCGCAGAGCTCCCCGAGCGGCAACCTCTGGGGCATGCCGCTTCGCATGCTCCTCGACTCGGGGACGATCGCTCCGGAGGACACGGTGCTCGTCGGCGCCCGGAGCCTCGACCCTCCGGAGGAGACCTTCATCGCCGAGAGCGGGCTCCGCCTGGACGACGAGGGCATCGGCCCCGCGCTGGAAGGAGCCGATGCGGTCTACGTGGCGCTTGACTGCGACGTCCTCGAGCCCGACCAGGAGATCGCCCCGTTCATGCCGGAGCCCGGCGGGCTGAGCATCGAGGCAGCGACCGCGACGCTCGAGCGAGTCGTTTCTGCCAAGCCTCTCGCGGGAGCGGGACTGACCGGACTGTCCGCGGCCCCGGGAAACACGGAACCCCTCGCCCGCTTCGCCGCCGCTCTCGGTTATTAGCGAAGAGCCTTAAGATAGGCCGTCATGGCGAGCGGCATCGACGTCTCAATCGAGCATCGCGGCGACCGCTCCGACGATGGAGGCGGCAAGCATCCGAACACGTGCCCGAAGTGCGGCTCGCACTACCGGGACGACGAGCTCGAGGCGACCCTCCGCGTGTGCCCGCACTGCGGTCACCACTTCTCGGTGCGAGCCCGGGACCGGATCGCCCAGCTGACCGACGGAGGCACATTCGTCGAGCATGACGCGGGTCTGCGGTCGGCCGACCCGCTCGCCTTCTTCGACCTGAAGGCATACACCGAAAGGCTCGCCGAGGCCGAGGTGGCGACGGGGCTCGGCGACGCCATCGTCGCCGGCGAGGCGGCGATCGAGCGCCGCTTTTGCGAACTCGCC
>DASQGA010000072.1:0-5371 GCA_035632855.1 Gaiellaceae bacterium
GAGGACATTGGTCTCGAGCATCGTGCGGTCGTCCTCGTCGTTGCCGTCTTCGATCGTGACCCGTCCGAGCGCGAGCCCGGCGTTGTTCACGAGGATGTCGATCCGCCCGAGCACAGACGCCGCCTGCTGAACGAAGGCGGCCGCGCTGTCAGCATCCGTCACGTCGAGCTCGCCTGCGAGGTGGTCGCCTGTCAGCTCCGCTGCCAGCGCCTCCACCTTCTCGACCCGTCTAGCCCCGAGCGCAAGCCGTGCCCCAGCCTGGGCCAGCGCCCGCGCGGTCGAGCTGCCGATGCCACTCGAGGCACCCGTGACGAGCGCAGTGCGTCCCTCGAGCCCGGCCATCGCGCGAGAGCTTACCGAGCAGGCGGAGCAGGTCTCGGCGGTGCGACTCGGAGGGCATGCTCGAGCGCCGACTCGAGCTCGCAGAGCGAGAAGGGTTTCAGCAGATGGACGATGCTCCCAGGGCGCTAACGTCCGGCGTCGGCGGATAGATGCTCACGCAGACGATCGGCAACGCGGGTCGTGCGCTCCGCACGGCCCGCGCATAGCTGAAGCAGCCCGCAGAGGCCGGCTCCACCACGAGCGCCTCGAAGCCGTGGAGCACGTCGCTCTGCGTCGTCGTCCACGAGACAGGCGTGTGCCCAGCTCGTGCCACCACGTACGAGAGGAGCCGCTGCAGGCTTCAACCGGCGAGCGCTCGCCGCGCGGGCTCCGCCGGTCGTTCATCAGACAATGAGTCCCTTGCGAAGCGCTGTCGGACGCCTTGCGCACGTGGGTCCGAACCGTCTCGCCGCTGATTGTGAGTCGAAGCCCGATCTGCTAATAGGAGAGCCCCTCCGCGAGGAGCGCGAGCACATCGGTCTCACGCTCGGTCAGGGCCTGTGAGCGGCCGGCCTACGGGTGGCCGCCGTTGCGAGGCCCGGATCGACATACGCGCGTCCCTCGAGCGCGGAGTTGGGCGCCCGAACGAGATCGACCATGGGGCCTCCTTGAGGACGATGCCCGATCCCCCAGCCGCGAGGATGGCCGTCACGTCTTCCTCCTCGGCGTCCGCCGTATAGACGATGACGCGGACCCGCGGCGACTCTTCGCGGGGCCGCTCAACCGGCGCAGTGTCGCTGATCCGCGGTTTCAGGACGAAGCCATCCGCTCCGGCATCTGTGCCTGCCGCGACGAGCTCCGCCTGTTCGTAGGCCGAGGTCAGGAGGACGATGGTTGGCCGGATGCTCGGACTTCACGGTGCGCGTGGCCTCGATGCCGTCCATGACCGGCATACGCACGTCCATGAGGATCAGGCGGGACCAAGGTCGCGGACGAGCTCGCACGCAACGAGGCCGTTCTCCGCCTCGCCGACGACCTCCATGTCGGTTTGGTCGTCCAGGTACGCGACGAGGCCTGCGCGGTCGGCGACGTGATCCTCTGCAACGACACGCCTGATCGTCATGCGGCCTCGAGAAGGGTCCGAACGCGGCGTGTGAGGTCGCCGGCGAAGTGCTCGCCTCTGATGACGTAGTCGGTGGCGCCGTTGCGGAAGACCTCGACCGCAAGTCCTTCCGAGTCTTCCCCGGTGATCATGACCACTGGGGTGGCGGGACCGGCAGCCCGGATGCTGTGCAGGAGCTCGATGCCGCTCGCGCCGGGAAGCTGCTGATCGATCAACACGAGTGACCAGATCGACATGGCACACAGCTCGAGCGCGCCGGCGGCATTCTGCGAATGGACGACCCTGACGTCGTCGAAGGCGGCCTCGATCGCATCCCGCGCGAGTTTCGCGTCGGCCGAATCCGCCTCGACGAGGAGGACCGAGAAGATCTTGTGATTCGCTGCGGGGCTCTGCTTGGCAACGCGAATACCCGAGGGAGTGAAGCCGAGGTCCCCGCTTTCGATCCCCCCGAGAACGATGCTCACGAGCTCCGGATCCCACTGTGCTCCGGCCCCCGTCTCGAGCTCGGAAAGGATCTCAGTCCTCGTCAGCGAGTCGCGATACGGGCGCCGCGCCCACATGGCTTCCACGGCATCTGCAAGCCCGACGATGCGAGCGGGCAAGGGCGTAGCCTCGCCGGCGAGCCCGTCCGGGTAGCCGTCGCCGTCCCAGCGCTCGTGGTGGTGGCGTACGACCGGGCGCACGGAGGAGAGGAGCTCGAGAGGCTCGAGCACGCGGTCACCTACGAGTGGATGGGTGCGCATGAGTCCGAGCTCCTCGGCCGTAAGCAGTCCGGGCTTCAGCAGCACGCGATCCGGGATCCCGATCTTGCCGACGTCGTGCAGGATCGCTCCCAGACGGACTGTCTCGGTCTCGCCGGCGGCGAGACCGAGACGGGCGGCAATCCAGAGGGCGAGCGTCGTCAGACGCTCGCAATGGCCATGCGTGCCTGCGTCGCGTGCCTCGTTCGCGTTCGCAAGCGCCATCGCAAGGCCGGGTGCGAGCAGGCGCTCGCTCATGTCTCGCTCGGCCCGTCCCGATCGTTCCAGAACCGCTGCGATCGCGATGAGGAATTCGCTGTGTGAGAACGGCTTGAGGACGAGCCCGTCCGCTCCTCGCGCAAGCGCCTCGGTCAACATCGAGTACGTGCCGGCGCCGGTGACGAGAACGACCGGGAGCGCGGGCCGACGCGTCCGAACCTGCTCCAGGAGCTCGAGCCCGGAAAGCCCGGGCATGACGACGTCGCTGACGACAAGATCGAAGTCCGGGTCGGCGAGCAGATCGAGCGCGAACTCTGCGGTCGGGGCTCCGCACGACTCGTAGCCCGCCTCCTCGAGGATCTCGAGCATGAGGTCCCGGATCACAGCCTCGTCGTCGATCACGAGGATCTTCGTCATGACCGGCCCGGGTCGGCGGGGAGGCGCAAGACGAAGCGTGCGCCACCCTCGTCGCGGTTCTCGGCCAGGAGCGTTCCTCCATGGGCCTGGGCGATCCCGAGGCTGACCGAGAGCCCGAGGCCGCTCCCTCCGGTCCCTCGCTTGGTAGTGAAGAACGGGTCGAAGATGCGGGGAAGGACGTCCTCCGGGATGCCCGGTCCAGTGTCGGACACTGTCGCGACGACCCAGTCGCCCTCACGCCTCACGGCTAGCGCGACCTCACCACCGGCGCCACCGACGGCGTGGGTGGCATTCGTCAGGAGGTTGAGAAATATCTGCTTGAGCTGGTTTCCGCTTCCATCGACGACGGTGTCCTGGCCGCAGTAGTCCTCGAGGAGGTCACTGGCCTTCGCAGCGCTCGTGCGCCGGAAAAGCTCGACGGTCTCATGGGCCGCGTCCTCGACCGAGATCAGTGCGCGCTCGTCAGACGGCTCGCGAGCGAAGTCGAGCAAGGCGCGGACGATCTCCTTGATCTCGATGCCGGTACGCTGGATGAGCACCAGCCGATCGTGGCCTTTCGTGCCCACCTCGGCGTCCTTCAGGAGGAACTCGACCAGACCCAGGATCGCAAAGAGGGGGTTGTTGATCTCATGGGCCACCCCTGCCGCGAGCTCGCCGATCGTGGCGAGCTTCCCGCTCTGCAGGAGCTGGCGCTCGAAGAGGCGCTGCTCGGAGAGGTCCGTGACAAGGGCGACGTCCGCGACAGCCGCCCCCGACGCATCGGGTACGACGAAGCGCACGATGCGGATCGGAATCAGAGAGCCGTCGCGGTGGCGAATGATCGCCTCTTGCCGCGGGCCATGTTCGAGCTCCTCGTGGGACGCCCACCAGGGGTGGGGCGGCAGGGAGCCGACGACCTCTTCCTCCTCGTATCCCACCATGTGGAGGAAGGCGGGGTTCACGGAAAGGATCTCGCGCGTCTCCGGGTCGACCACTCCGATGGCCGTCGGCAACTCGTCGAACAGCCCTTTCAGAAACTGTGCCGTCAGGAACTCCCGCTTGTGCTCGGCCGTGATGTCATGGAAGACGGCCACGGTGCCAGCGTCGTTGTCGGCGAAAGCGATCGGAGCAATCGAGCCGGTCACCACGTGCTGCTCGCCGCCGTGGTCGACGATGCGCACCTTGAACGTACGCGGAGCGTCACTCGGCCTGGCGGCTGCGCCGAGAAACTCGGCGGGGGAAAGAGCTACGCCTTCCGGGCCTCCGAAGCGTGCGCTGACGGGCGTGGGCAGCTGTCCGTCCGCTGCCAGCACGCGCCGCGCGGCCGCGCTCGCGGTGATCGTGGTGCCTGCCTGGACGACGACCGCCTCTCCCACCGCATCGAGAACGGCTTCAAGGCGGGCCTGGTGGTCGACTGCGGCCCGGAGGTCGTGAGCTCTGTAGGCGATACGCGTCAGGCTGCCCAGCAACCGGAGCGTCGCAACGGCCCGCTCGAGATCCTCGGTCGATTGAATCGTCAACCACCCAGACTGAAACGTCAGCGTCGGGTTCTCCTCGGCCAGGAACGGCACGGCTACAAAGCTCTTGAGGTCCTTGAGCTCGTCCACCGGCCCTCCTGTGCGGCTCTCGTTCCACCGGCTCGAGTCCAGCTCGCCAAGGACGGGCAGCCGGGTGGCGGCGGCCTGGTAGAGCGGGTTCTCTCCCGGTTCGATGACGAGTCCAACGCCTGCCTCACGCAAGCCGGATGCCGCCACGATGGTTCCCCGGGTGAGCGCCTCGTCCCAGACGGAAACGGAAACCCGGTCTGCGCGCAAAAGAGTCCTGCCGACACCAACGAGGATGCTGAGCGCTTCGTCCAGCGTGTCCGCTCGGTTCATTTGGACGGCGGCATCGATGAGCGCATGCGCATCCGAGCCCGCTGCACGAGCCTCTCCGTTCCGGGACGAGTCTTCAGCCTCGGGCACGAGTCTCACCGCAGTCGATTCCTGCATACAGGAGAGCGTTGCCCGCGTTTAGCGTGAAGGGCATACCCAGTTCCGCGTTGCCGGACTCACCCGGAATGTGCACATACATACACTTTGGCAAAGGTTTCACATTGTCAGCAGAGTCGAAGACGATCACCTGCCTCGTCGCGGACGATCATCCTGCGATGGTCGAGGCGATCTGCGAAATGCTCGAGTCGAACGGGATCGAGATCGCAGGTCGCGCACGAGACGGCGAGGAGGCACTCGCCAAGCTGGCGCGGCGGCACCCCGCAGTCGCAGTCGTCGACCTGCGGATGCCCAAGCTCTCGGGCGTCGAGATTGCGCGGCGTGCGGCCAGCTCGAGCCCTGAGACCGCGGTAATCCTCTACACCGCCTATGGAGAGCGTGCCCTCCTCATGGAAGCGATCGACGCCGGAGCTCGAGGGTTCTTACTGAAGGAAGCCCCACTCGACGACCTCGTGCGCGCGGTCGAGCTGGTCGCCGGCGGCGCGACGTACGTCGACCCGGTGCTCGCCGGCGTCTTCGCGACTCCCGCGGCGGCGGATGCCCTGCCCGCCCTCACCAAGCGCGAGCGCGAGGTTCTGCGT
>DASQGA010000073.1:0-18248 GCA_035632855.1 Gaiellaceae bacterium
ACCTCCGAGAACTCCGCGACCCGTTCGCGGCAGCGGCGCGCGAACTCGGCCAGCCCGTATTCCTCGATCTCCCGCTTCGAGTTGAGTCCGAGCGCCTTCTCGACTTCAACCTCGACCCACAGCCCCTGGCAGTCGAAGCCGTTCTGGTAGCGCTGGTCGAAGCCGTTCAGCGCCTTGTAGCGCTGGAAGACGTCCTTGAGTGTTCGGCCCCAGGCGTGGTGAACGCCCATCGGGCCGTTCGCGGTGATGGGGCCGTCGATGAAGCTCCAGGGAGGATTCCCGGCGTTTTTCACCCTCAGCTTCTGGAAGATGTCCGCCTCGTCCCACCAGGCAAGCAGCTCGCGCTCGAGAGCTGGGTGGTCGGGGACGGCCGGAAGGGGCATGAAGGCGGGCTCAGGTGCCATGAAGCCAGTCTAGTGGCCGGTCCGGCGCGGGATTTTCCTGATCCTCGTCGTCGTTTAACGCTTTAAGACACAGACTGCGCAACATCCGTGCGCACTTCGAGACTAGGCTGAAGCCGGAGGGTGGCTCGCGGCCGGCCCCAAAATCCACAAGGAGAACGATGACAACAGAAGTGACAGAGACGACCTTCGAAGCCGAGGTGCTCGAGAGCAAGCAGCCGGTCGTGGTGGACTTCTGGGCGGAGTGGTGCGGCCCGTGCCATGCCGTCGCCCCGGTCCTAGATGAGATCGCCGAGGAGCGATCCGGTGAGCTCCGGATCGCAAAGGTGAACATCGACGAGCAGCCCGCGCTCGCGCAACGCTACGGCGTCATGAGCATCCCCACGATCATCCTCTTCCGCGAGGGCAAGCCGGCCGCGGCAGCGGTGGGCGCCCAGCCGAAGGGCATGCTCGAGCGGAACCTGGGTCTCGTCGAGGCCTAGACCTACACAGCGCCGGCGGCGCCGGAGCCGTCTTCGAGAAAGGCGTCGAACGCAGCGTGCTTCGCGAGGTAGTCCTCAACCTGACCGAGGACCTCGCTCGCCCACGCGTCGATCCACTCCTCGTGGAGGAAGTCGTCGATTCGGTGCACGTGCGATCGCTCACGGTGATCTGATCATCGACAGCGGAGCCGGGGACGACAGTGGGCTGCCGATTGGCCCATCTTCCGGCTCCTTTTGGCCTAGGAAGATCGCCAGGCGCGCAGCAGCTCTGCCGTGTTCGAGAACGCGAGCTCCTCTTCCTCGGGGAGCTCGTCGGGCTCGAACCAGCGCAGTTCGGAGACGTCATCTGAGGGTGACGCTTCTCCAAACACGATCGTGGCCGTCCAGCACAGGTTGAGCGTGGCGTTGCCCTGGTCCCCGTAGCTGTCGGCGACGACGCCTACGAAGGCACCTGGCTCGACGTCGAGGCCGGTTTCCTCTCGCAGCTCGCGCCTGAGCGTGTCGAACGGCTGCTCGTCCTCGTTCATGAAGCCCCCCAGGATGTCCCAGCGCCCCGCCGCCGGCTCGTGCGCGCGCCGGCCGAGAAGAACGCGTCCATCGTCGTCGACGACGAGGCCGCAGATGGCAGGCGCGGGCTTCGCGTAGACGACGAGCCCGCACGAGTCGCAGCGCACCGAGCCGGGTTCGGCCCGCAGGTCCGACCCGCAGCGCGGACAGTGGTTCCAGCCGTCGAGCTCGCCCACGCGCGCACGGTATCCCGGCTAGATCGGGCAACGCCGTCTCGTACAATGACTCCAATGAGCGAGATCGAGCCGAACGCCGAGGGTCCGGACCCGAGCGAGCAGGAAGGGGATTCCTCCCTCGAGCGACGCCGGGAAGTGGAGGCGCAGCGGGGGCGGGGGCACGAAAATCCGGATGGCGCCGCCTCGCCCGACTCGCAGCCCGACGAGTGAGGCACCAGTCCGCGACCGCGCACGAGCTCGCGCGGGTCGAGCTTCTGGCGGGGCTCCCGGGCGAGACGCTCGCTGCACTCGGCGAGCGGATGGAGCGCCACACCGTCGCCCCTGGCGAGCCCGTCATCGCCGAAAGCGACTCGGGTGATCGCTTCTACGTCGTCCTCTCCGGCCTCCTGAGCGTCACACAGGCCGAGCGCGGCCAGCGGAACCTACTCCGGCCTGGCGACTACTTCGGGGAGGTCGGATTGGTCATGGACATACCGCGAACCGCAACCGTCAAGGGCATGACGCCCGCTGTAATCGCGAGCTGCGACCGCGACACCTTCGACGAGATCGTCCGCCCCCTCTTTACCGGCTAGGAGGGCTCGGCGAAACGCAAGCTGTGCCGTCGGGCCGCGCTGCTCGCCCCGAGGCGGCGTCCTCACTCGCACCGATAGCGCTGCTATCGGCACTCCCTGCGTCCTTGCCTAGGAACGACCATCGCACCCCGACGACGAGCGACGTTCCACCAATCCCTCCCAGCCGGTTAGAGCTCTGAGAGCACCGCGTCCGAGAGGGCGGGCCACGCCTCGAGCGCCCACTCGTCGAACTCTCGGTCGGTGAGGCAGGCGGCCGCCACGCCGGCGTCCGGATCGACCCAGAGAAAGGTGCCCGAGCCGCCGAAGTGGCCGAACGTCCGAGGCGAGTTGCGAGTCCCCGTCCAATGCGGGCTCTTCGCGTCCTTCAACTCGAAGCCGAGGCCCCAGTCCATCGGATCCTGCCGGCCGAACCCCGGGAGCACCCCGGTGAGCCCGGGGAAGACCGTTTGCGTCGCCTCCTGGAACGTCTCCGGAGCGACGAACGCCGGGGCCTGGAGCTCCGCCGCGAAGAGAAGCAAATCGTGCAGCGACCCATGGGCCTCCGAGGCTGGTGACCCTTTCAAGCGAGTCGCGTCCATCCCGAGCGGCTGCAGGAGACCCTCTCGGAGATAGTCCGAGAACGGCATCTCGGCACGCTCGGCGACGAAGAGGCCGAGCACCTCATAGCCCGTGTTGGAGTAGATCCGCCTCTCGCCCGGACGGGCGCTCGGGTCGAGGCCGTCGAAAGGCATGCCCGACGCATGTGCGAGCAGATGTCGAATCGTGGAGCCCTCCGGGCCCGCCGCCTCGTCCAGGTCGACGATCCCTTCCTCAGCGGCCACGAGGACAGCGCTTGCCGTCAGAAGCTTGGTGATCGAAGCCCAGTGGAAGACATGCTCTCGGTCGCCGTGCGTCTCAACCACGCGGCCGCCCTGGACGACGCCGGCCGCCGCGTGGTTGGCACCCCACTCGTCGATAGCGGCAAGGCCCGGCACGGAACGCGATACTAGATGCGCTTGCATAGACGTCTGATCTCGTCCGGATCGCCCTACGAGCCCGTGGTCGGCTATTCGCGCGCGGTTCAGATCGGGAGCCAGGTCTGGATCGCCGGCTGCGCCCCGATCATGGCGGACGGCAGCGACCCGCCTCCCGATGCGTACTCGCAGGCGAAGCGCTGTCTCGAGATCGTCGAGCGAGCCCTCCAGGAGGCGGGCGGCTCGCTTGGCGATGTCGTTCGAACGCGCGTCTACCTCGTCCGCACCGAGGACTTCGAGGGCGTCGGACGCGCGCACGGCGAGGCGTTCTCCGAGATCCGTCCGGCCAACACGACGCTGACCGTCAAGGAGCTCGTGGATCCACGTTGGCTCGTCGAGATCGAGGCGGACGCCGTTCTCTCGACCTGAACGGTCGATCTCCGGCACAAGCGGGATACAGTCAGGGCCGTGAAGCAGATCTATCCCGCCACCATCACAGGCAAGGGGTTCGCCGAGGGCGGCAGCGTGCTCGACCACAACTTCGGCAAGAGCGATCCCTACACGCTCGGTGTCGAGGAGGAATACATGCTGCTCGACTCGGAGTCGTTCGATCTCGTCCAGCACGTCGACACGATCCTGAGCGCCACCGCAGGCAGTGAGTTCGCCGAACGGATCGCGCCCGAGCTCATGCAGTCCGTCCTCGAGATCGCGACCCCCGTCTGTCAGACCGTCCCGGAGGTCGACATGGAGCTCCGGAAGCTACGCGCGCATGTGACCGAGATCGCCCGAGCGCGGGGCCTCCGAGTCGGCTCCGCAGGCACCCACCCGTTCAGTCTCTTCGAACGCCAGCGGATCACGGCGCGCGACCGCTACCGGAACCTCGTCGACCAACTCCAGTACGTGGCGCGGCGAGAGCTGATCTTCGGGATGCACGTGCACGTGGGGATCGACGACCCGGAGAAGGCGATCAAGATCCAGAGCGCTCTGCTCGTCCACCTGACCGACCTCCTCGCGCTCTCGGGCAACTCCCCGTTCTGGCGCGGGGAGCCGACGGGTCTCTCCTCGAGCCGCCAGATGATCTTCGCCGCGTTCCCCCGCTCCGGCCCCCCGCCCCGCTTCCGGGACTACGCAGACTTCGCCGAAGTGGTGGGCCAGCTCGAGAAGACGGGTTGCATCGCCGACTACACCCACATCTGGTGGGACGTACGGCTCCACCCGCGCTTCGGAACCGTCGAGGTCCGGATCATGGACGCAGTGACGCGGATCGAGGAGGCGGTCGCCCTGGCTGCCTACATCCAGGCGATCGTCAAGCTCTACTCCGAGCGCTACGACGCCGGTCAGGACCTTCCCTCCTACCACCGGATCCTCGTGACCGAGAACAAGTGGCTTGCCGCGCGCTACGGCCTCGAAGCGCCCGTCATGGACCTCATGACCGGCCGCAGGAACCGCGTCCCGATCGCCCAGCTCGTGCGGCGCACACTCCGCGACATCGAGCCGCATGCACGCGAGCTCGGCTCTGAGCGCGAACTGGAAGGGATACGCCAGATCCTGGCGCGAGGGAACGGTGCCGACCGCCAGCTCCGCGTCTGGAACGCGAATCGGGACCTGGCGGAGGTCGTGGGTGAGATTGCCGACGTGACAGAGCAGGTCGGCCCACAGGTGGCCGCGTGATCTCCCCGGGCGAGCGCCCGCGCGACGTGGAGGTGTGGCTCGCCCCGAACGAGCGCGTTCGGCTCCGTGAGCTTCCGGCCGAGGGGGAGCGCGTCCTGCTCCTCTTCTACCTGTTCGACTGGTCGAGCACCTGAACTGACGAGCTCGTCCTCCTGCGTGACAGGCGGGCCGAATTCGAAGCCGCAGGCACCTCGGTCTTCGGGATCTCGCGGGACAGCCCCTGGTCGCACCGCGCCTGGCGCGAGGCGCTCGACCTCGACGTGCCCTTGCTCTCCGACTGGAACGGCCACGCTGTCGACGCGTTCGACGTCGCCTTCGACTACCGCGGCCTTGTGGGCGTGGCGGAGCGATCCGCCTTCCTGCTCGACGGAGACGGCATGATCATCGCTGCATGGCGATACGAGGTCGGCGAGCTCCCCGATTTCGACGAGCTCCTGGCTTCGGCCCGCTCGGCCTCGTAGCGCTCCTCTATACGGCAGCCGCACTGGTCTCCGCGTGGCCTGGCCTTGCTTCACTCGGGTCGGCCTATCTCGCCGGCGGCGCCGAAGGATACGGCGAGATTGCGCCGGGAGATCACGGCCAGGTCGTCTACCGCTTCTGGCTCCTCGGCCACCAGCTCGCCGGCGGTGACGCTCCTTGGCGGGATCCATATAGCTTCCAGCCGTTGGTCGAGCCTCAGGTTGCGCTGGGCGGTTGGCCCTTCGGCCTCCCCTTCTGGCCTCTCGAGACCCTCTTCGGGCCGGTGCTCTCCTGGAACCTCCTGCTCCTGGCCACGGTGGTCGGCGGAGGACTCCTCGCCTACGCCTGGCTCCGCGCTCTCGATCTCGGCTTCGTGCCGGCACTCGTGGGCGGGCTCGCGTTCGCGATCGCCCCCTACCGGCTCGCCCAGAGCGCCGATCACCTCCTCGGCTGGATCGCGATCCTCCTCCCGCTCAGCCTGCTGGCGGTGGAGCTGACGCGCGCGGCGCCGACCCGGGCGAGGGCGCATGGGTGGGGGGCGGTAGCGGCCGTGGCCCTCGTGTCGATCCCGCTCTCGGGCCAGCTCCACCTCGCGCTCGGGGCGCTTCCCTTCGTGGCGGCCTACGCCGCCGTGCGTTTCCGCCCGCTGCCCGCCGCCTGGGTGGCCGGTGGCGTCGTCGCCGCGGGCGCCGCCGGCATCGCCCTCCGCTACACCGTCGTCGAAGGCTCGAGGCTCGCCGACCGGCGATCCCTCTCGAGCGTGGATGTCTACTCGGCCGAGGCGCTCGACTTCCTGGACCGTTTCCACAGCGCCCCGAGCGAGGAGCTCGTTTATCTCGGGTGGCTGACGCTCGCGCTCGCGGTGGCCGGGCTGGCTCTCGTCCTACGGGCTCGCCGTAGCCTCGGAATCCTGCTCGGGCTCGCCCTGGTCATTCCCGTCCTGATCGCCTTCGGAACGAACCTGCCTCTCTACGCCCCGCTTCGGTCACTCGTGCCGCCGCTTCAGAACGTTCGTGTCCCCGGGCGGTTCATGCCCCTGGCGGATTTGGCGCTCGCGGCGCTGGCGGCGTTCGCGCTCGCGGCGCTCCTCGCGCGGGTGCCGAGGCGCCGAGCTTTGGTCGGCGCAGCCGCGTTTCTGCTCGTAGCGGCCGATCTGACGGTGATGCCGTTCGCGCCGACCGCTGCCGACCGCCCGAACAGAGCCTACGCTGCGGCCCGACGCTCTCCACCCGGCCGGATCCTCGAGGTGCCCCCGTTCGAGCCGGGCCGGCAAGAGGGGTCTGTGTACGACCTCTACACGATGCAGGCCAGGCGCGAGCGCCCGACGGGCTACTCGACCCTCGCGCCGGAGGCGGCCTTCGACTTCTACTACCGCTTCGGGCGCCTTTCCTGCGGCGTCTGGCTCGAGGGTGACCGCAGAGAGCTCGACGCGCTCGGCGTCGAGCAGCTCCTGTTCCACCGCGGCCTCTTCCAGGGCGGCGTCCTAGGAGGGTGGTTCGCGTGGCGCGGGGCGCTCGAGGCCGGCTATCGCCCGGAGGTCCGGGACGGCGCCGTCACGCTCCTCGGTCCGAATGGCCGAGCCGACCAGTCGAATCCCGTAGCCGAGCCGCCGCGGGACGAGCCCTATTTCTGCCGGGGCTGGATCGGCCGCCGCACCAGCGAGCCACAGGCACCGTTCTGGGTCTGGGGCCCCGGCGTCCTGACGCTCGACTTCATCGCTCCCCGCCCGACGACAGCCACACTCTGGCTCGACGGGCGCCGCGAGCAGCGCTTCGCGATCGCGAAGCGCGACACGATTCGGATTCGCCTCACAGGCGAGCGCTGGCATCCGTTGATCGTCCAGATCCCGGGGATCTACGAGACCGACCCACCGTACGGACTGAGGCTCGCCCGGATCAGCTTCCCGTGGCACTGACCCGAATGGCGGCATCACCCGGAAGAGCCCATCCTCCAAAGGCCCTGGGTCACAGAAACATGCGCAACCAGGACATTTTTCGCAATGCCGGTGGTGTTTCACTGGCATTGAGGTTGAGGCCTGCTCGGCGGGTGCCGATGAGCCCAGCACATGCTCAGGTTCTGGGATCGGATGGAGGATTTCTTCCTCCGCAACGCGAGCGAGATCGTCGATGACATGGCGGATCAGCGCCACGAGCAGCTCGCCGAACTGCTCTCCACCCTTGATGAGCGGACCGCGCAGGTTGCCGCCGCGGAGGCGCGTGCCGAACAGCTCGAAAGGCGCCTCGGAACGCTTGGAACTGACGGCGCCGATCAGGACGAGGTCGACAGGCTGCTCGCCGAGCTGGCCCGGAGCGACGCCCGGGTCGCCGACTCCCAGCGCGAGGTCCAGGAGCAGGCGAGAGAGCTCGCGCTCCTCCGCGAGCGGGTGGCAACGGAGGAGGCTGAACGCGTCGAGCTAGACCGGCTGGTCCGGGAGCTCGCGACGCTCAAGGAACGCGAGAACGAGCGGGAACAGCTCGCCTCCAGGCTCGAGGTGCTCGCGCGCGAGGTATCCGAGCACGAGCACGAGGTGGCTCGCCGTGAGGAACAGGTACGAGGCCGCGAAGCGACGGCGCAGGAGATCGAGGATTTCAAGGCTCGGTGCGAGGACGTCGAGGCGCTGGCCGCCTCGCTGGCGGAGCGCGAGTCGGAACTACGTGAGCGCGAGGCAGTCACGGCGAGCGCGGAGACGTTCGCCGAGTCGGCCCGGTCGCGCCTCGCCACTCAGGAGCGGCGCCTCTACCAGGCCGAGGAGGCGGCGCGAGACCGCCTGGCCGACCTCGACACGCGCGAGGCCGAGCTCGACGAACGGTTCGCGCGCCTCGAAGCCAACCACCAGGCTCGCGAAGACCGACTCGAGGACGAGGAGGCTCGGCTGCGCGCTCTAGATGAGCGGCTCGCCCAGAAGGAGTCGGAGTTGGCCGCCTACGTAGGGCAGGTGCAGGGGATGCTACGGCGTCGCGAGGAGAGCACGCCGGCCACGCCGCTCCTGGCGGATTCGGGCGACGGCTGGGCCTAGCGCCCTGCCGAGCTAGCTGCTCCCACCCAGCGAAGAAAGTGCACTCCGCGCGGCGAAGTAGCCGCACATGCCGTGGACGCCTCCCCCGGGAGGAGTCGACGACGAGCAGATGTAGACCCCGGGGGCGGGCGTCGAGTAGGGATCGATCCGCGGCGCCGGCCGGGCGAAGAGCTGGCGGAGGTCCTGAAGCCCTCCGTTGATGTCGCCGCCGACATAGTTCGGGTTGTAGCGCTCGACCTCGGCCGGGCCCATGACGCTTCGTGCCAGCACGAGGTCGCGGAACCCTGGGGCAAAGCGCTCAACCTGTCGCTCGACGGCCTCGGTCATGTCGGCGGTGGATCCATTCGGTACGTGGCAGTAGCCCCACAGCGTGTGTTTGCCGTCGGGCACCCGCGATGGATCGAAGAGACTCTGTTGCGCCAGAAGCACGTAAGGCCGGTCAGGGTGCTCGCCCCGCGCGACCGCGTCTTCGGACGCGACGATCTCGTCGAGCGTTGCGCCCAGGTGGACGGTCGCGGCGCGTGTGCACTCGGACGCCGTCCACGGAACCGGCCCGGCGAGGGCCCAATCGATCTTGAAGACGCCCGGCCCATAGCGGTAGCGGGCAAGACGTCGCAGGTAGCGGGCTGGTAGACGTGATCCGGCCACCTGGGCAAGGCCCCGTGGGGTCAGGTCGAGAAGCACGGCACGGGTTGGGGGCAGCTCCTCCAGGGACTCGACACGCCGCTCGGTCACGACCTCGCCGCCGAGCGAGGCAAGGTAGGAAACGAGACTGTCGGCAAGCCGCTGCGAGCCACCGCGCACGAGCGGCCAGCCGTACGCATGGCCGACGGCTCCGAGCATGATCCCGAAGGCGGCCGAGATGGGCGCGCGAAGCGAGAGCATCGAGTGGGCCGCCATCCCCGCGAAGAGCCCACGCGCCTTCTCGCCTTCGAAGCGCGAGCGCGCGAGACCCGCGGCGGACCCGATTCCGATCCTGCCGAGGCGCGCGAGTGCGAGCGGATGGCGCGGCGGCAAAGCGGGCCCGAGCGCTCCGGCGAGAAGCCTGTCGGCTGAGCGCACGAACGGCCCCATGAGTCGCACGTAGGCGCGCCCGTCGACCCCGAGCGTAGCCCCGGTCTTGTCCACCGAGCGCTCGAGCACCGCGGCGGTGCCGTCGTCGAAGGGGTGCGCGAGCGGCGCCGGCGGGTGAATGAGCTCGGCGCCGTGCTCCGCCAGCGGGAGCGTGCGCAGGAATGGGGACGCGAGCGGCCAGGGATGGATGGCCGAGCAGACGTCGTGCACGAAACCGGGGAGCGTGAGCTCGGCCGAGCGCATGCCGCCCCCGGCGGTCTCCGCCGCCTCGAGAACGAGAACGGAATGCCCGGCCCGCGCGATCGCGATCGCCGCCGCCAGGCCGTTCGGCCCGGAGCCGACGACGATCGCGTCGGGCTGATCAATCATCAGATGGTTGATCGATCATCTACTAGGTAGACGACCTCCGAAACGGGCTGCCAGGGCACGTACGGCGCCGTCGCCGCGTACATCCCCGAGCGTACCGCCGCGCTGTGGCTGCGGCGTCATGAAGGTGAAGGACGAGAAAAGCCGCCCGGGAGCGGGCTGTCTACGTATGCGTCCGCCACTCGCGGAGAACGGCAGCGACGAACAGACAGCCGAAGGCGATCGTTCCAAACGGGAACGGGTGACCGCCCATCAGAAAGAACGCTGCCAGCCCGATGAAGATCCACTGAGCACGCGGCGCCCCCGCTCGGCGTGCGGCAACGGCGAGGGCGCCGACTGCAACGACCCAGCCGAGCGTCCCGACGATGTTGATCGAGAATGTCGCCGGATCGAAGCCGGGCCAGTCCTTGACGGCGGCAAAGATGCCGTCTTGTTGAACGGCGGGAAGGTCGCGTGCGCTCCGCATGGCGAGCCCCGTGCCGATCCCGGCGACCGAGTCGTAGGCGCTGAAGAAGACCAGGAAGACACCGATCCCGAGCTGCGTCGTCCACGCCGCCGCGAACCACGTCGCCACGTCCATCACCGCCTGCGCGTTCACGTCCGGCCGCGGATGGAAGAGCCCGAACGGCGAGCCCGAACGGCGGCCCGAGCAGGAGCAAGCGGCGAAGCGTCACGGGAAGTCGCCACGCTACTCCTCCACTTGCTACCCAGGTGTGTTGGGACATGTCTGGTCCTTTGACGAAGGTCGCTAGCCGCCGACCAGCGCGCGGTCGAAGAAGCCGACGACTCGCTGCTCGTACTCCTCCGGCCTGGCGGTGATCCCGTCGGTGTGCCCGGCGTCGGGAATCTCCCAGAGCTCCTTCGGCTTCCGGGCAGCCTCATAGAAGTCGGAGCTGAGCTGTTCGCCGCCCCGGCCTTTCGTGGCGAAGATGAAGAAGACGGGTCGAGGCGCGATGCGAGGAACGAGGCTTCGAAGGTTCGGCGGCGGGGCGGTGTTCGAGAAGATCGCGGTCGCAGCTGTTGTCACGGCCCACACCGGAGCCGCCAGCCAGATCTCCGGAGCGGACGCCTCGGCGGCCCCGCCTCAGTAACACAGCTGAGTGAAAGCCGACTCAGCTAGGAGCGTGACCTACATACCCATGGCGTGATAGCCGCTGTCGACGTAGAGCGTCGTCCCGCTGACGCTCTTGGCCTCGTCCGAGAGGAGGTAGGCGGCGGCGGAGCCCACGTCGTCCGCCTCGATGTTCCGGCGGAGCGGAGAGCGCTCCTCGACGATCGCCTCCATTGTCGGGAAGCCCGCGATCGACCGTGCAGCCAGGGTCCGCACCGGGCCCGCCGAGACGGCGTTCACGCGGATCTGCTTCTCCCCTAGCTCCCAGGCCAGGTAGCGAACCGAGGCGTCCAGGGCGGCCTTGGCGACGCCCATGACGTTGTAGTGCGGCACGGCCCGCTCGCCGCCGAGGTACGTCATGGTCAAGATCGACCCGCCTCCCGCTGCCTCCATGAGCGGCTCGGCAGCGCGGGCGGCCGCGACGAGCGAGTAGGCGGAGACATCGAGCGCGAGCCAGAAGCGATCGCGCGGCGTGTCGGTGAAGCGCCCCTCGAGATCGCGTGTGTCCGCGAAGGCGACCGAGTGGACGAGTAGATCGAGCTCGCCGCCGAAGGCCTCGCCGACCTCGCCCAGGACGCGTGCGACATCGTCGTCCGAGCGGACGTCGCACTCCGTCACGAGCGGGCTCCCGACGGAATCGGCCAACTCTCGCACGCCCTTTTCGATGCGCTCGCCCTGGTAGGTGAAGGCGAGCTGCGCGCCGCCGGCCGCGAGTCGCTGGGCGATCGCCCACGCGATCGAGCGCCGGTTCGCGACGCCGAGGACGAGTCCCCGCTTCCCCTGGAAGTCCTGAGTCACGGCGCCGCAGTCTACGCTTCGCGCATTCCGGTCGCGGTGATCACGGGTGGTTCGAGCGGTATCGGCGCCGCCCTCGCACGGCGCCTGGCCGATCGGGGGTGGCGCTGCGTTCTCGTCGCCCGGGGGCGGGAGCGTCTGGAGCGTCTCGCCGCAGAAGTCGACGGTGAGATCGAGGCGTGCGACGTGACCGATCGGCCGCAGGTCGACAAGCTCGCCGGACGGGTTGGCGAACGACACAAGGCGATCCGTCTCCTGGTCAACAGCGCCGGGATTCCCGGCGGAGGCACCTTCCTGGAGCTCGAGGCTGAGCGGATCGAAGCTGTCACCCGGACGAACTACCTGGCGGGGGTCTGGTGCCTCCGGGCATTCGTACCGCTCCTCGAGCGCGGCAGCCCGGCTGCGGTCGTGAACGTCGCCTCGATCGCCGGCACGATTCCGATCGGATCGTACGGGCCCTACACGGCCGCCAAGCATGCGCAGCTCGCGTTCTCGCGGAATGTCGCGGCCGAGCTCGCCTCGCGCGGGATCCGGGTGCTGAGCGTGAATCCGGGCCCAGTCGAAACCGAGGGCTTCCCGCAGACGCGGCTGCTCGCCGGGCGCCTCTCCCGCCGGCTCGTGATCTCGCCCGAGCGGGTCGCCGAGGCGACCCTCGAAGCTTTGGATCGCAGACGCGGAGAGATCTTCGTGCCGGGAATCTTCCGGATCGCGGCCGCTGCGGAAGGAGTCGTCCCCGGGCTCGTCACCAAGCTCGGCATCCGGCGGGGCCCCGGTCGGTGGGGCAGGGGATCGCGCGAAGCTTAAGGTTGAGCCGCGCGGCGGCGGGGAACATTCCGCTGCCCATGCCGAGACTGCGACGAGCCCAATTGCTCCGGCCCCGGTATCACCCGCCGCCGGCGCGGACGCGGTTTCGAGTATTTCGACGAGTACGGCGAGCGCATCGAGGACCCTGAGGTGCTCGGGCGGATCCGCGAGCTCGTGATTCCGCCCGCCTGGGCGGACGTCTGGATCTGTCCGTACCCGAAAGGCCACATCCAGGCGATCGGCACGGACGTCGCCGGCCGGAGGCAATATCGCTACCACGACAAATGGCGCCAGCGGCGAGACCAGGAGAAGTTCGACGAGATGCTCGCCTTCGCACGGGCACTCCCACATGTGCGCGCCGTTGCGACGAAGCACGTCAAGCTGAAGGGGATGCCGCGTGAGCGCGTGCTCGCCTGTGCCGTCCGGCTCCTCGATCGGGGCTTCTTCAGGATCGGAGGCGAGGACTACGCGGAACAGAACCAGACCTACGGGC
This sequence comes from Gaiellaceae bacterium, assembly GCA_035632855.1. Classification (GTDB taxonomy): domain Bacteria; phylum Actinomycetota; class Thermoleophilia; order Gaiellales; family Gaiellaceae; genus DASQGA01. The sequence goes on from DASQGA010000073.1 coordinate 12,941, forward strand.
TCGCAACGATGCAGAAGCGCCACGTGGCGGTCGGCGAAGCAGGGCTCATCACGTTCGACTACGAAGCCAAGGGCGGGAAGCAGCACATCAAGTCGCTCGTCGACCCGCACGTCTGCAAAGTCGTCAACGAGCTGAAGCGCAGGCGGAGCGGCCGCGAGCTCCTCGCCTACAAGCCGAACGGCCGCTGGGCCGACGTCCGCTCCGCGGACATCAACACCTACATCAAGGAGATCACGGGGGCCGACTTCTCTGCCAAGGATTTCCGCACCTGGAACGCCACTGTGCTCGCAGCCGTCGGGCTCGCTGTCTCGGGTCGGGCTGCGGGCACGCCGACAGCCCGCAAACGCGCGATCGCAAGAGCGATCAAGAAAGTGTCGCACTACCTGGGCAACACGCCCGCGGTCTGCCGGGCCTCGTACATCGACCCTCGAGTCTTCGACCGCTACGAGGACGGGGTCACGATCGGCGGCGCCCTCGACCGCCTGGGCGACGACAGCCGGTTCGGCGAGCCCTCGACCAGGGCCCCATCGAGGAGGCCGTGCTCGACCTCCTCGAATAAGAAGAATCGCCCGCGCTCGAGAACGTCGCCTAGATGGTCTAGCGCTCGAGCTCGCGGGCGAAGCGCAGGCCCGTGAAGCCGAGCGCCGCACCAGCGACGCAGTCGAGGACGTAGTGGTTCGCGGTCGCGAGCACCGTGAGCGCCACCAGCGGCGAATAGGCCGGCGCCACGCGCCGCACGAAAGGGCTTCGGCTCGTCTCGGCGATTCCGGTCGCGGTGACCACGGCGTAGGCCACGTGGATCGAGGGCATCGCGGCAATCGGATCGTAGAGCTTGGCGATCAGGCCGGAGTCGAGGTCGAAGCCGCTCACCTCGGCGATCGTGTCGACCAAGTGGTCGAGCGTCCGAGGCGGTGCGGTCGGGAAGAGCAAGAAGACGGGCTGCGCACCGAGAGTCGTCAGCACGGCTGCGCGCCGCAGGCGATGGAACTCGGGACGGCGCCGGAAGAAGAGCCGCACGAGCCACCCGACGGTCAGCCCCACGTTGGCGACTGCGTAGGCGACGTTCAGGAACGCGATCAGGCGCGTCCGCGGCAGCAGCACCCGCTGGAGCTCGGACTCGAAGTGGATCCCAAGCCGTTGCTCGGCCGCCACGATCCGCTCCGCATTCCGGCGAGCCTGCGAACGGCCGTTGTCGTTTACGACCGCGGTGCGGACGAGCAGGTAGATGGCGTACATGCCGAGCCCGATTGCGACCTCGCGTCGTCCGGAGAAGGTGCGAGCCCGGCTTTCCCGTCCGTCCATGGACGGCGGATTCTCCCAACTATTCGGCGACGTAGCCGATACCTTGGGGGCGTGAAGCGGAAGGTCCTTCGTCTGGCGGTCGGATCTGCGGCGACCGCAGCCTTCCTGATCCTCTTCCTCCGGGAGGTGGACCTGGGGCAGGCGTGGCGCCAGATCCGCGGGCTTCCCGGCCTGACCATGCTCGGAGCCCTCGGCCTCGTCCTCGTGAACATCATCGTGATGGCCGTGCGCTGGCGCATCCTTCTGGAGGGCGCCGGCTACCGCGTCTCTCTACGGGCGCTCTTCTCCTCGGTGTGCGTGGGGCGCGGGGCCAACAACATCCTGCCGGCACGGGGTGGCGACCTGATCCGGATCGAGTCCATGCGGGAGCTGGCGCACATCCCTGCGTTCGTCACGGCAGGGACGCTGTTCGCAGAACGTCTCCTCGACGGTGTCGTGCTCGCAGCCTGGATCGTCCTCGGCGCCTGGTTGCTCGGCCAGGGAGGGCCGCTCTTGCTCACGGGGATCGCCCTCTCGGCCGGGACGGCACTCGGCGTCGTGCTGGTCGCGTTCGCCGCGCGAGACCCGAACCGGGCCGAGCGCGTCGTCTGGCGAGCAGCCAAGCGCCTGCCGCCGCGGTGGCACACCCGCGTTACGCGGGCGGCAGCAAACTTCGTCGAGGGCCTCGGAAGCTTCACGAACCTGCGGCGCGTGCTGCTCGTGTTCGGGGCTTCGACGGCAATGTGGCTGGCCGACGTGGCGATGTATGTAATCGTCGGACGCGCCTTTCACCTCGAGCTCGAGACGGGCGGCTACTTCCTCCTCGAAGGGATTGGGAATCTCGCGCTCGCGGTACCCGCGACGGCTGCGGGAATCGGCAGCTTCGACTATCTGACGCTCGTCGCGGCGCGGGGCATCGACGTGCCGGAGAACACGGCGACGGCCTACGTCCTGACCATGCACGCACTCACCGTTCTTCCCGTCACGGTGCTCGGCGCGCTGCTCGTTCGCCCAGCCCTGCCGCGCCTCTTCCGCGGGCGCCGCGCCGAAGCGGCCTAGCTCCGGCTGAGGGCGCGGGCGCTCTCGTGCTCCCGCGCGAGGAAGGCGAGTCCGGGGTCGCCGTCGGGCAAGGCGTCCGCAGACGCGAGCGCCAGGCGGAGGCGTCTCTGTCGGTTCTGGGGCTCGAGCAGCTCCGGGTCGACGTTCCTCCCCTCGGCGACGGCGCGCTCGATCTCTGCCTCGAGCACAGCGCCCGCCGATCCGTGCCGCCCGGAGCGGATCCAGCTAGCGACCACTTGGCCGCAGGTGAGCGGCGTCGCCAGACGGAGAGCTGAGAGCATGGTTTCCTCGAACGCCTCCTGGGGCGGGTCGAGCGGCTCGCCGAGCGAGACGAAGGCATGGGTCCGGCCGCGGACAAGGGGGTCGTAGGCAAGGCCTACCGGTTGCAGCGCGCTCGGCTTCGCCCGCCGGACGAGGGACGCGAGCCCGCGCTGCAGCGGGCCGATCTCGCCGTCGGGCGAAGGCCTCCCCTCCGGAAAGATCAGCAGGATCGCACCCCGCGAGACCACGTCCACGAGCTCGCGGAAGTCCCGGACGGCGTCCGAGGCCCGCTGCGACCAGACCGGCTCGAGAGCCGGTGCGTCGAGCTCGTCCCTGGCGTGTGACCGCCACAGGAGGTCGGCGTACTCGCCGCGCACGACCTCGGTCGCGAGCCGCGGCTCCGGCAGGCCCACCTCGAGCGCACGTTTCCGCAGAGCTCCGAGGTCTGCGGGCGGCAACGCGTCCGCAAGCTCGAGCTGCGGAAGGCGGCGGAAGACCTCCTCGAGCCTCACCACAGTGGCACTCCGGATCGGAAACAGGGTCAGACTCCGGAGATAGGGGTCGATCCCCAGTGGGAAGAGAAGGCGCCGGAGCCGAAGCGGGAGCCCGGGCGGAAACCCCGCCAAGAACCCCGGCACGAACATGTCCTCCCGGCCTGCGAAGCTCATGCGCCGCGAACGATCGGTCAGGAGCCCACCCGGTCCGAAGTAGATCGAGGGACAGACGAGCGGCACGTCCGTCTCGCGCCGGTGCGCGGAGACGATGAGCGTGCCCGGCTCGAGACAGAGGCGCTCCCGCCCGAGCGTCCGAACCCGGAACGCCGAGCGCGAGTACGCCCACATCCCGACCGCGACAGCGTCGTACAAGAGCGGCATCAGCCGGAGGGCTTCGCCGCCAGGTAAAAGCCCACGGTGACCGTCATCCCGTAACCCTCCGCCGTGCGGCGCAGGTCGACGCCGGCCCTCTCTCCCTGCTCGACCAGGCGCTCGACTTCCTGGAGCACCGCCTTACGAGACGCGCCATGGCAGGCGCCGAGGTCCAAAAAGAGGTCGAGGTCGCGCTCCTCCCGCAAGGCTTCGAAACGGCGGAGGACGAGGGAGTTCGCCTCGAGCAGGCCGCGGATGTCCTGATCCGAGAGTGTCCGTGTGTGCGAGGGGTCCCGCAGACGCTCGATCCGGTCGTGCGCCATGCCTTCGAGAGGGTCGGGCGAGGCCAGCTGGTCGATCAGGAGGACGCCGCCGCCGGGGCGGATCATGCGGGCAAGCTCCGAGAGCAGGAGCTCGGGTCGACCGACGTGGTGGAGCGTCCGGGAGCTGGCCGCCAGGTCGAAGCTCCCGGGTTTGAACGGCAACGCGAGGATGTCGGCCTGGACGAAGGAGACGTTCTCCCGGCCCTTCGCGAGCCGGCGCGCCTCCGAGAGGAGCTCCGGCACCAGGTCGACTCCAACGACCTCTCGCGCGTGCGATGCGATCCCGACCGCCAGCGTCCCGGTTCCGGTGCCCGCGTCCAGGACACGCTCCGTCCCGGTCAGGGCGGCGAAGCGAGCGACACGATCTCCGAGGTCGCCCGCATGGCTCGCGGTCTGCTCGGCCATGAGCGGCGCGCTCGCCGCGAACCGGCGCTGAAGTGGATCGTGGCTCGTCATCCGCCGCCCAGCTCTCGGCGTACGAGCTCGAGTGCGTCCTCGCGCGTCGAGATCGTCCCGGCCGCCCGCTCCTCGGCGATCAGCGCGAGCAGCCGACCGACGTCGGGCCCGGGCGCCAGCCCGAGCTCGTCGCCCCGCAGGAGCGGCTCCGGCGGATCAGAGGCGCGCGATTCCTCGAGCGCGGCCATGAGGTCGTTCGCACCGAGGTACGCGAGCGCCTCCAGGCTCCAGGGCTCCGTCGCCCGCCGGAATCTGTGCAGGGAGCGGGCGGATCCGTCCGGCGGCCGCTCGGCGCGGAGCACGGTCCGGGCCTGGCGGCGCAGGCGGTTCGAGACTGGGTAGCCCTCGAGCGCCGGGCCGAAAGCGCAGACGAGGGCGAAGCCCTGAGTATCGACCCCCTCGGCACGCTCGAGCTTCGCCAGCGAGCCGCCGAGTGGCGCCAGGAGACCCAGGTCGTCCAGCCGCTTGAAGCCGGCGAGCGAGAGGCGAACGAGCTCACCCAGGATGCGCTCCCCGGCAGGGGTCGCGACAAGCTCCGCGTGAGAGCGCGCCACGCGCTCCGTCTCCGGATCGAGACGGGCTCCGAGCTCGTCTTCGAGCCTGGCGGCGCGCAGAAGGCGGACCGGATCGTCGACGAAGATCTCGGGCGAGACCGCCCGGAGAACTCGCGCCTCGAGGTCGGCGCGGCCGCCGAGGGGATCGACCGGCTCTCCCCCGGCGAGCGGAATCGCGATCGCGTTGATCGTGAAGTCGCGTGTCCCGAGGTCGGCCTCAATCCCGTCCGGGAGCGGCGTGAAGTCGACCGTTCGGCCGTCGCGGAAGGCCACCCGCCAGGCGCCGTGCCGGTCAGAGAGCGGAAAGACGGCACCTCCTGTGAGCCCCGCGTACGAGCGCGCGGCTTCGGCGGGCGCCGGGCACGCGACGTCGACGTCGACGACGGGCCGCCCGAGCAGCTCGTCACGCACGGCTCCACCGACGAGATAGGCCTCGTCGCCTCCGACCGCCTGGAGGAGCCGCTCATCCATCGACGATCCGCCTCTCTGCGCGCTCGGCTGCCGAGCG